>JAPUJS010000214.1 GCA_027296045.1 bacterium
CCGGCAACAATGATGAGGGCGGTTTTCATGAGTTGGGGGAGTTGACGGCGATGTGGGGGTGTTTTGAAGTGTATCGCTTTTCCCTGCCTCCGGCGGCCTACTATTTGAACGACCCTAAAGTCGGCAAAAAGTCGCCACTCGGCGTGGGGCCGCGCCAAGGCACAGCGCAAAAGTACGAAGGTGGTCGTGGGAGCGCTGCTGCCCTACTGGTGAAGGTGAAATTCTAGACGATGTTGCGAATCGGACAGTGCGCTGTGTGCAGCGAATGTTGCTCTTGGAAAGGTGAACTTATGGTGTTGTGATCTCTTTTGTGTTGATGAGCTGGCTATTGGTTTTTGGAGTGTTTGTGTGGTGTGGATCTGTGGCCCTCTGTGCTTCCCTGCGGCCCTCTGTGATCCAGCGGTGTTAGAGTTTCCAGAAATAGGAGAGTTTGAGCTGAATGGAGCGGTTGAGCTGGTGGAGGGAGCCTTCGGTTTCCCAGGCATGGTTGTAGACCAGGAAGAGGTCGCTGCCTGGACGGTAGCGGTAGTTGAGCAGAAAGTTACTGCCAACCACTTCGCGTTTGCTGTTCCACTGAATGAGCCCCCGGACAAAGAGGTCGGGGGTGAAGGAATAGAGGAAACGGTTGGTGATCCGGTTGGTCAGAAAGTTTCCGTTGGGCAAAGAGACGCGGTTGAGACCGTAGTCGGTTTCCAGGGTGACGCGGCCGTTGATTTTCCAGGCACCAGATGCGGAGAGGCGGTTTCGGGTGCCGTTGAAAAACTCGCCAATTTCATAGAAGATGGATCCGGAGAGTTTGCGGCCCCCGTTGGAGAAGAGGTTGAAGCCGAGAGAGTGGAACCGGTAGACACCTTCGGGAATTTCGATCCCTTCGTGGATGTCAAAGGGCTCGGTGAGGCGTTCGAATCTGTGGTTGTACCGGAAGCCGATCCAGTCGTCGGTTTGCAGGTTCAGGAAGGACGACCATTCGAACTGGCGGGTCTGGAGGATGTTGTTCTGGTCCATCAGGTAGGTCAGGCGGGGCCCGATAGACATCTGCCGGACATGCCGGGTGTTGGGGCGGGGGCGGTAGCGGATGCTGGACCGGATACGCCGCATGTCGTCGCGGGGCACAAAGCCGACTTCCGGATTGAAGTTTTCCTGAACGTCCAGATAGGACATCCGGACATCCAGGGTGCGGGTGCGGTATCCCAGTTCGGCCATGCCGGCCTGGTCCTGGCCCTGAAGATCGGGAGACCAGGTTTTGGCCAGGAAACCGCGCAGGTTCATCCTGGAGTTGAGGAAGGAGAGATTGAGGTCGGCGCCAAAAGACCGGTTGTGATCGGTGTCTTCTCCGGGCGACCGGTTGGTGGCAATGAGGCCGATGCTGGATCGAGCGAAGATGTCGCGCCGGACCCGGAAGACAGAGAAGTTGGTGCGGAGGGCGCGGACGGTGTCGAACACGGTGACCTCGAGGGTATCGAGGAGGGTGGCCAACGCCAAGCGGGGGTCGTCTTCTTCGAGAAGGTCGCCCCGATCGGTGAGGAAGCGGTCTTCTTTTTCTTCGTCAAAGAAGGTTTTCGGGTCGGTGAGGACGTGGAGGGCGCCGATTTCGTAGGGCCCTGCGCGTCCGGTGAACTTGCTGCCTACGATTACGGGGATGTTGTGCCCTTCCTGGATGCCGATCCGGCGGCTGTAGAAGAGCAGGGTGGGGGGTGTGCCCCCGAACCTCTGGACACGTTCACCGAAGGAGAAAATGCCGGCACCTTCCAGGAAAAAGCCGCGTTTTTCAGGGAAAAAGATGCTGAACCGAGTGAGGTTGACCTGCTCCTGGTCGACCTCCACCTGGGCAAAATCGGTTTTGTAGGAGAGGTCCAGCGTGAGGCCGGGGGTAAGGCCATATTTGAAGTCCAGGCCGGTGTCGAGGATGCGCTCAAGGGTGGGATCGAGGACCTCGAAATCTTTCACGCCGCCCGAGAGGGTATAGGGCTTGGCCTGGAGGCGGGGTTTGGTCTTCAGGGCACCCAACCCCTGGAGGGTGCCCAGTTTGGAGGTCCGGTATTCCCCGCCAAACCCGTAGGCCTGAGGGGGCGGGACCAAGTAGACGTCTTCGTTTTTGCGTCGGATGATGCGGCCTAGGTTGATGCCCCAGACGGCGTCTTCGGATTCGGCATAGCGGAGCTGGTCCCAGGGGATGGCCATTTCGGCGGTCCAACCCTTTGCATCCCGCGAGGCCCGGCAGGACCAGACACAGTCCCAGGCCTCGTTCCGACTGCGACCCTCGTCTGAAAGCAGGATGTCCCATTGGGCGCCCAGAGGATTGGTGCTAAAAAAAAAGCCGCCCCGGCCGTCGTTGTAGGTGTCCAGGACGAGGATGACGCTGTCATTTTCATCCAGTTCGGCGTCTCTGCGCATCCGGTTGGCAATGATTTTTTCGGGTTGGGTGTCGAAACAGCGAAAACCGACGTAGAGGTTGTCGCCGTCGTAGAGCAAACGGACTTCGGTTTTTTCAGTAGCCGGTTTCCCTTCGATGGGCTCGCGCTGGAAGAAGGCCGACTGGGCATCGGCTTTTTGCCAGACCGGGTCGTCCAGTCGACCGTCAATTTTGGGCGGCGTTAAGGTGGGAGACGCCTGAATGACGCCTTCCCGGGCGTGGAGTGGGGCGATGAACGCGAGGATCAGGATCAAGACGAAAAGGGGCCATTTTTTGTGTGTTTTGAAGGGCATCATTTTTACAGAAAAATCGGGTTGGGTCTGATCGGAAGCTGAGGTTAAATATAACAGTGATTGCAGGAGCAGGCAAGGATGGGATCTTACGGATGACCGGCAACAGGTACACCGTTTTTGAAGCGCAATTCTATACATGTGCGTCCGGGTTGACAGAAGAAGATAGGGGCGGTCCTTTCCGATGGACAAAAAAAGGTGTATCCAGAATGGATACACCTCTTTCCTGTCTTTTTTATTCGCGTGTTATTCCGATTCACAGTCGACGGCATACAGGTGCACCTGGTTTTCCATGCCTCGGATGGACTGTTTGCCCAGGCTCCGAATTTGAAAGGCGTCGGGGTTTTTCAGTTTTTCAAAGGTGAGTTCGGTCATGATGATGCTGGCGTCCACTTCTTTGGTCATGCTTTCGCAACGGGCGGCCAGGTTGACGGTGTTGCCAAAGACGGCGGCGTCCATGCGGTCGGGGGTTCCGGTGACGCCTGTGGCGACCGGGCCGGTGTTGATGCCGATGCCGACCCGGATGGGCCGATAACCGGCGCGTTCTCGGCCCTGGTTGTAGTCGACCAGGATTTGCTTCTGGATGGCAATGGCCGAACGGACGACGTTGTCGGTATATTGATCGTCTTCCAGTTTGAAGAGGGCCATAATGGCATCGCCAATGTACTGGTAGACGAACCCGCCAAATTCGCGGATGCCGGGTCCCATCACGGTGAAAAATGAATTGATGAATCGGAAGCACTCGGTGCAGGTGACGGACTCTGAGAAGGTGGTGAAATTGCGAATGTCGCAAGAGAAGACGCTGTAGATTTCTTCTTGAGAGATCCCGTGGGAGACGTTGAAGTCGTCCCGGTCCATGTTTTTGGTCAGGTTGGGCGGGACAAAGCGTTTGAACAGTTCGACCTGTTTGATGATTTCCTGGGTCCGTTCTTCCACTATCCGTTCCAGATTGTTGTTGGTATCTTGAAGTTCCTTCCGGAGGCGCTGGAGGGTGAGGTGGTTTTGCACGCGGGCAAGGACTTCCTCGACTTGAAAGGGCTTGGTGATGTAGTCTACGCCGCCGACTTTGAAGGCGTTGACCTTGTCTTCGACCCGATCGAGGGCGCTGATGAAGATGATGGGAATGTCGCGGGTGTTTTCTTTTTCTTTCAGGCGTCTGCACACTTCATAGCCATCCATATCGGGCATGGTGATGTCGAGCATGATGAGGTTGGGCGGGTCCAAGTCGGCGGCTTTGAGGGCCAGGGGGCCGTTGGGCACGCCCCGGGCTTTGAAGCCGCTTTCGCTCAACAGGCTGGACAACAGGCGCAAATTGGCAGGGGTGTCATCGACAATTAGAATGTTTTCTTTGGGGGTGTCCGGCATTTCAGCCATTGGATTCTCCCACGGGTTGGGTCAGGCCAATGAGTTCGTCGAGGCGGAAATTGTTGATCATATCCGTCAGTTCCTGGACAAGGGGGGCATGGGCTTCGTCGAGTAGCGCGAGCAGAGCAAGCATTTCTTCGGAGTCTGCCCGGCTGGCGGCCATGTGCATTTGTTCGACCCATTCGGAGGACAGGTCGGACAGGGATTCGGGGGTGAGGGTGGTCTGGACAAGGCCGTCTTCGGACGGGGTTTCTTCTGAGTATATAAATTCGACGCCCAGGTGTTTTTCAAGGGCGTTGTAGATTTCGGATTCGCGGAAGGGTTTGCGCAAAAAATCGTCGCAGCCTGCCGAGAGCACGATGTGCTTGTCTTCTTCGAAGACGCTGGCAGTGAGGGCGACGATGATGGTGGACTTGCCCTTGGGGGTGGCTTTGATCCGCCGGGTGGCCTCGTGGCCGCCCATAACGGGCATGCGCATGTCCATCCAGATGAGGTGGGGGTCGAATTTTTCCCACATCTCAATGCCATCCTGGCCGTCGACGGCTTCTTCGACCTCAAAGCCCAAGGGCACCAGGAACCGTTTCAGCAGAATGCGATTTTCGGGCCGATCTTCGACAATCAGAATCCGATAGGTCTCCTGGTTTGGTGCCAGACCAACCACTTTCCTGGTGGGCGTGAGGTCTCGGACGTCGGAAACGTCGGCCAGCGAAAAGGGGATGTCGAATTTAAAGACGGTTCCCACGCCGACACTGCTGTGGGCGGTGATCTCGCCGCCCATCAGCCGGATAAATTGCTGGCTGATGGAGAGGCCCAGCCCGGTTCCTTCTTGCGATTGTTGACCCGACTCGGTCTGCACAAAGGCCTGGAACAGGGCCTCCAGCTCTTCCTCGGCAATGCCGGCACCGGTGTCTTCGACTTCGACAAAGAGGCGGGGTTTTTCGGGCGGGTTTTCCTGGCATCGGACCCGCAGGGTGATGCCGCCTTCTTCGGTGAATTTGATGGCGTTGCTGAGCAAGTTGATGACCACCTGGCGCAGCTTGCCTTCGTCCATCAAGACGTAGTGTGGGATGTCGGAATCGCCTTCAAAGAGGAGTTGCAGGCCCTTTTCTTCGGCCCGGAGCTGGAACATGGTTTCGATGTCATCCCGAAGGCGGTAGATGTCGAAGGCTTCTTCGTTCAAAACGGTCTGGCCGGCTTCAATCTTGGAGATTTCCAACACATCGTTAATGAGCGACAGGAGGTGTTCGCCACTGTGGCCGATGATTTCCAGGTTTTCCTTGTGTTCGGTAGGAAGGGTGTCGTCACGGCGCATGAGCTGGGAGAATCCTAAAATGGCGTTCATCGGGGTGCGAAGTTCGTGACTCATGTTGGCCAAAAAGGTGCTTTTGGCCCGGTTGGCGGCTTCGGCGGCGTCTTTGGCGCCGATGAGTTCGTGGTTGGTTTGTTGCAGTTCGAGAGTACGTTCTTCCACGCGTTTTTCCAGGTTCTGTTGGGCAGCGGCCAGGTTTTCCACCATCTGGTTGAAGGAGACGGCCAGGTGGCCCACTTCGTCGCCGGTTTTGACCACCGCGCGTTGGGTCAGGTCGCCCTGGGCGATGTGTTCGGCGGTTCGGACCATCTGGCTTAACGGGCCGGTGATCAGGGTGCTGACGCCGACCACACCTGCGATGCCGATCACGAAGATGATTGCACTGACCAGGGCGATGGCCGTCCGGCTCTGGCCGACTCGCGCGTTGACGTCTTTGAGGGACAATCCCAGGTAGAGCTGGCCGATGATCTCGTCGCCTTCTTCGCTGTGCCGGATGGATTTTTCGGTTTTGTAGAATTGGTTGTTGGAGTCTTGAACCTGTCGATACCCCGCTTGCTCGCCCGTTTCCTGACTGTAGGAGACAAATACCTGTCCGGTTTTGTTGAATACGATGATGTAGGCCAGGTCTTGATTCTGTTTGGTGCCTTCCAGGACCTGTTCGGCCGACAAGGGGTCTTCGAAAATGAGGGCCGGTGCCAGGCTGAATGCTGTCATCTTGGCAATGCTTTCGGCTTTTTCGCCCAAGGCTCGCATTTCCTGTTCGGCCTGGCGGGAGGGGAAATAGGTGAAGATAAAGATAGAAATCGCCGCAATCAGGAGGGAAATGCCGATGGCCAGCTTGGTTCGAACCGTCAGGTTAAAGGCTACAGAGTCTGAAGGTGTATTCATAGGACGGGATGATGACTTAGGTGAATACCAAATGTCGGAGTTCGGATGCTAAGAATTTCCCTAATCCATACGGTAAAATTTGAGGAATGTCAAGTTTTTCCATTACTTAGCCTATACCCGTGCCAAACGATTTTGGGGGCTCTGATCATTGGGTCACTCATTTGATCACGGTTGAAACGCCCAGGATACCGGCACCAAAGGCCAATCCTTCGATTTTGGAGGCGCGGAGGTTGATGGCGATTTTGGGGGCACCGTTCAGGATATAGACGCCGACGGAAGCACCCATTTCGACCAGTGTTTTGGATCCGCTCAGGGAGGGCACTTTTTTGCCCCGGGTGACTTGCTGGATCGAAGACAGGCCTCTTTCAATCGAGGAGTGGATGTAGATGATATTGATGCCTTCGGCGTCGACCTGGCTCAAGATTTTGCCTACAGATTGGAACGGGATAGCCGTGGCTTTGACTGCCAGGCCCCGGATGCCCGCTTCGCCGGCCCGGTTGAAGGCCTCGGCAACTTGATGGGCATTTTCGCCATCGCCTTGATAGATTACGGCAATGTGGATGCCGTCGGGTGACCGTTTTTTTAGATTTCGGTCGAAGGACAGTGCCCGGAGCAGGAAGGATGCCTGCTGATCGACCGAGATAGGGGCCTGGCCGAAGGACCGGTCCAGCCCCATTAAGAGGACCAGTGGCAGGAGTACCCAATACCAGTGTGATTGTATGCTTCGCATCACACGACCTTTCGGAAGCTTAGAATTCGGCCGTCAGGCTGAAGCTGAACAGGTCATTGTCGATTTCGGCTTGTTTTTCGCGCTGGGCTACGTAGCTGATTTTGCCCTGCATGGCTTTGGTGAAATGGAACATCAGACCGGCGCCCAGTTGGGTTCGCTTGATGGTGGTGTTGGAAAGGGTTTCCTCTTCGGCCATGCTGTATCTGGCAAAAAGGGTAATGGCGTCGAGGTTGCGCAGTTCTTTTGCACTGAAATCGAGCTTGAGGGCCGGTTCCAGTGTATACCCCTTCCGGTCGAGCCGGCTTACGGGTGCCGCCCGGAGGTTTTCTTCGGATTTGTAATAGTAGCTTCGAACAGACAGGGTTTGAAGGTCCAGGACGGCGTCGACGCCCAGGGCCTGGAAGTCGGCATCGTAGCGATGGGGGTCTCCGGGATCGCGTTTGGTATCCTGTCCGACTCGTAAGTCTCCCCTGGCACCGCTCAATCCGATTTCAAACCGGCCTTTGAACCAACCGCCGTGGTTGAGGACCAGGCCGACCCGTCCGGTGAGGGTGCGGTCACTGTTGTAGTCGAAGGCGCTTTGTCGGACGGCGTCGGGGACTTCGAATCCGGGCACGCCGTTTCCGGCCGAGAGCACGTAGTTGAGTCCGGCATGGGGTCCGACTCGAAATTCGCCTTCGCCCATTACGCCCACTTCGTTGTAGTGGGCAGGCATCACTTCTGCGGCTCCTGGCGAAATGGCGGCAAATCGGTTGATGGCGCTGAACCATTCGTCGTTGTGGATGCCAAAGGGCCACCAGTATCTGCCCGCAACGATCCGGAAGGTGGCTGGCCCTCCTTCGGCCAGGTCCCAGATGATTTTGGCTTCGGTGAGTACGATGTCGAGGGCGTTGCCTACAAAGTGCATTTCGATGACACTGCTCACGCCCTCAAAAGGTTCGCCGCCGACAAAGAGGGCGGCGTCGTTTCGAAATCCGCCTTCGTTGTTGCCGGTGCGAGGAGAAACGCCACTGACTAAAATCTGGGGCGAGGAGTTGGGTATTTTGCCGAAATCTTCCTGGGGTTGGGCATAGCCCAGGGTGATGTATCCGTGGAAGCGGAAAAAGCTGGCCGGGTCGACGTATTGACCGCTGGGGGTTTTTCGTCGGAGATCTTCTGTGCCTTCGTCCTGTGCCCAGCTTCCTCCCGGCAGGGTGAGGGCGTAGATCAGGACGAACGGTATCAGGCGTTTGACCATGCTTGTATTCCCTTTCAGATTGATAAGACTAAAAAAGCGGCCCCGAGGGACCCGGCATCGTTGCCGAGGGTGGCCAGGACGATTTGGGTGTGTTCGAACAGTCCTTCGAGGGTGTGTTCGCGGGTAGATTCCAGAATGGGGTGCATTAAGGTATTGCCGGCTGCAGAAATGCCGCCTCCAATGGCGATGACGTCGGGACTGAGGACGTTGATGAGGTTGGCGATGGCGATGCCCAGATAACCGCCGACCTGTTGGACGGTTTCCGTACAAAGCGAGTCCCCTCCGGCTGCTGCATTGCAGATGGCTTCCGGTGTGAGGTCGCTGGAGACGGTGCTTTTTTGGCCTTCTTCGAGGCCTTTTTGGACCAGGCGGACCATTGCGGGGCCCGATGTGAGGGCCTCCAGACACCCCAGATTGCCGCAGCCGCATTGGGGGCCGCCTGGCAGGACACACATGTGGCCGATTTCGCCGGCCGAATGGGAGGCCCCGTGGTGGATCTGGCCGTTGAGGACCACGGCCCCTCCGATGCCTGTCCCGAGCGTGAGAAAACAGAGGGTGTTGCAGCCTTTTCCTACACCGGCCCGGGCTTCTGCCAGGGCGGCAACATTGGCGTCGTTGTCGATGGCCACGGGCAGGTCGATGCGGTTCTGAAGGATTTGTTTGAAGGGGATGTGATGCCAGTCGAGATTGGGGGCGATGACCACAACGCCTTCGGCGGTGGTGACCCCTGGAACGCCGATGCCGAGGCCAGCAAGGCCCGAACCGTCGTTCAGTTCACGGGCCATCTCGGCAATGCTGTCGGCAATGCCTTCGGGACCCGATTCAGGGTGGGTGGGACGCCGGGTCTGGGCTTCGATGGTTCCACTGGCGGTGATGCGGGCGGCTTTGATAAAGGTGCCGCCGAGATCAACGCCGATGGCAGAACTACCTGGATTCATGGATAAACCTTCATTCTGAGGTCTGGATCGAGAGATGCGAGCAATGATGTGGATGGCCCGGAAAAAATAAGTACTTTAAAGCTTATCTGTCAAGGGCTTAGGTTTTCCCACAGGACTTCGTCATTCCCCTTTTTGAGGAGGGGACTCGCTTTCAGATGGGGGTTTGCGCATTTCGAAGACGCGGACAACAACATACATGCCTAAAGATACGACAAAAAAGACCAGGAGCATCCAGGCGATGGATTGGAGGGATTCGACAATGGTGCGATAGATTTCGAGGGTCCAGCGTTCGGGAGTCAGTTCGAGTTTGGTTGGGATGTGGATTTCGGTGCCGGGCATTCGGGGCATGGCCTGGGGGATGATGTAGCGTTCGAGGGAATGGATACGGACGCCTCCGGAGATGCCGACCACATAAATGGCGAATGTCATGTAGCGCACCCAGGCCGAGGCGATGTCATCGGCAATGAGACGATGGAGGATGCGTTGGATGGGTTGGGAAAAAGCTCTGGCGGTGATGACAGAGACCAGGACGGCGGTGATGAGGGTGACGACGAGCAGGGAGAAGAACATAAGGGGATGACTCCTGGGGTTTTGGGTATTTGGATTTTAAATCAAGATATTGGTTTTTATGCGAGTTAACAAGTGAATTTCGATATAAAAAAGAAAGCGGGCAATACACGTGTGAGGGGTGTGTTGACCGCTTTTGGATTTTGGAAGGGGTTGAAATTACGGTTGTGTCCTTTCGTGCTCCCGCCTTGGAGTGTTGGGCGGTGCGGTTCAGCGGCCCTCTGTGCTCCT
>JAPUJS010000215.1 GCA_027296045.1 bacterium
ACACGACGACGTACCGCCGATCAGGGCCAGAATCGGCTCATCCACCCCCACGCCGATCCCTCCTGCATGGGCATCAATAATCCCCACCCCCACAGCCGTCTCGGTCGTCAGCCCCAGGTGTTCGGCCGCCGCTTCGGTCAAATTCCCCGCCCGTTCGCCCATCGGAGCGACCGCTTCCGTCACTCTCCCACCTTCAAACAAATCGCCCAACCCGATGGTCTCAAAAAAGGGCCGGTCCCACCGAGACTCGTGCCCCAAATACGTCCACTTACACACATTTGTACACAGGCTTCGAAGATCTCGCCCCGTTGCCTGGAACACCATAAAATCTGCCAGATCCAAAAATTTCCCGGCCTGCTGCCAGGTCTCGGGCAAATGTTCCTTCAGCCACAACAGCTTGGGTGGCTCCTGTTCGGGCGACATCACGCCCCCGACATAGTCCAACACATCGTGTCCGCCCGCATTAATCCGGTTCACCTGATCGATGGCCCGGTGGTCCCGCCACACAATAATATTGCGCTCCGCCTCACCCGTTTCCGATACCGTAAGCGGGCGGTGGTCCCGGTCCAGCACCACCAAAGAGCACGTCGCATCAAAGCTCAAACCCGTCACGGACCGGGGCGAAACCCCGGCCTCTGCAACCGCCTCTCGAACCACCCGCCCGGTTTCTGTCCAGATATTTTCGGAAGATTGCTCGTAGAAATCGGCCTGGGGGTGAAACTCCAAAATCGGAGACGACGCAGACCCGAGCATCGTTCCCTCCAGTGTGAACACGCCTGCCCGTACACTGCCGGTCCCTACATCCACCCCAATGACAACCGGTTCAGAAGTACTCATACACCCCTCATTTTGATGGCCACATGGATGCTGTTTTTGGACCGGGTCCATCCCGTTTCCAAACAGGTAAAACCGGCCTACATCAAAAAAACCAGCCCGGATACCATCCCGATCCAGAGGATATCCACACTAGATTTTTCGGTCACAATTGGACGCTTCGATTTGCGCCTCCTCTTGCCAGACCGGCAGGAAAACCGTAAAGGTCGAGCCTTGACCCGGCTCGCTTTCCACTTCGATACGGCCGTTCCAGCCCATCACCGTTCGATAGGCCATTGAAAGACCCAGACCACTGCCCACATCCTGCTTGGTCGTAAAGAAAGGTTCAAAAATTCGTTTCTGAACCTCGGCATCCATGCCCACACCCTGGTCTTTCACGGCCACGGTAACCAGATTGCCCCAAAGCCGTGTCGTGATCAGAATTTCTCCCCCTTTCCGCATCGCATCCGCCGCATTGGAAATCAGATGCACCAGCACATGATGCAGTTCCACCGGACTGCTTCTGATGGGCGGGACAGCATCCAGGTCCTGGACAATTTCAATCAAAATTCCTTTCTTGCCCGCCTCCCCCTGCCACTGGGGCCGTGTGGCCCGCACCGCCTCCTGCACAATGGTGTTCAGAGATGTCACCCGATATGAGGGCATTTCTCCAACCTGTCGAACCGACAAATTCAAGCGTTTGACCAGGTCCTTTGCCCGCAAAGAACTTTCTACAATCTTTTTGGCGTGCCGCACCGCATTGGGATCTTCGCTTTGCATCTCAATAATCTGAGCGTATCCCAACATACCGACCAGTATATTGTTGAAATTATGTGCCACCCTCTGGGCCATCTCTTCCAGGGCATGCAGCCGCTCCAACCGGATAATCTCCTGGTCGGTTTTCCCACGGGTATCCCCCATCCTTTCCAGTTCTTCGACCCGCTTGAGCAGTTTCCCCTTGTGAGATACCAGTTCCTCAACCTGCTCTTTCAGCGAATCGATTTCTTGCAGAAGGTCTTCTCGTGTTGGATGACATTCGGCCATAGTCACATCTATAAATCGATCTTTGCGACCCATCCCGATGTCGCATCGCAATACAAAAATCCACCGTTGTAAATCGACAACCCGTGAGGCTCAGGATAGGGTTCGGGTACATCGATACGATCCAACTCCTTGCCTTCTTCCTCCAGATCCATCTTCACAATCACCCGATCTGCCGTGTGCACCACCCAGATCCCGTCCTCCACCCGAACCACGCCATGGGCACGCGTGTGGGGCAGGGGGAGTACGTTCAAAATCTCCCAGCCGGAAATCCGCACCTTGGTCAGCGTCTGGCTTTTCAAGGTCGTCAACCACAACACCCCGTCTTCAAAAGGATCATACTCGATCCCATGGGAGCCACCACCACCGGGCAAATCCCACCGACTCTGCGTCTCCCCGGTATCCGGATCCACCCTCAAAATTTCTCCAGCGGCTGCATCGGTCGGCCGGACAGGACGATAGTTTTCTCCCGGCCCATTTGCAACCAGAAATAAAGAACCATCGCCATAGGCCATGCCGCTTGTATTCGACGATTCACTTTCGAATTCCTGCAGCACGAGAGTACATCCATACCGACTCGCGTCGGCTATCTGGACCCGCGCCACCCGATCCGATATCTGATCGGCCACCCAGAGTGTATCATCCACCACCTGCACGCCGTTTGGCATCGAATAAGGCGCTCGAAACAACCGTTCTATACTTGCCATCCTGTCTCCTTTATCCGAACAATGATACGCAAAGCCTACAAGATTGTTCAATCTATCATGCGCCTGAAACACAGCATCAATACATATTCTCTTTTGTCGTAATCGGACACCACCGGGCGGCAAACAACGTATCCATCAGCTTTTGCTGTGCCTCCGGTGTCCCAACCTGCCGGAGTGCGTGGGCAGCATAAAACCGATTGTACCGATTTTCATCTGCCAACATACCGACCAGATGTTTCACTGCAGAGGTGCCATCAGAGCCGATCTTCGACAGCCCCAAGGCAGCATTTCGACGCACCCGATAATCGGAATCTGTCACCGCCCGAACCAAAACATCAACCACATCCGCAGAAAAAACACCCATCATTCCCAAAGCTTCAATCGCATTGCGTCGCACCCACCAGTGTGCATCTTCTGCAGCCGCTTTCACATCGTCCAGAGCAACCCCGGCTTCCGCACCCATTCGAGCAAGTGCGTGAATCGCCACTGCCCGAACCCACCAGTGGTCGTCGCCTATTGCCGCAACCAGGGCCGGAATAGCGGCAGGTCCAACCATCGACAAAGCCAGGGCCGCACATCCGGAAGTGGGATTTGTTCCATGCGCGTTGTCCGGCCCCGTAGCTGTAGTTTCCTCGATTGTTTCCAGTGCTTCACGGCGCATCCAAGCTGCCAAAGCCGTCACGGCAGGGGCACCCATTTCTGCAAGTGCGCACGCAGCCTCCAGCCGAGCGGATTCAGATGCATCTCCCAGTTGATCCACTTGCTCAGAAATCGCCTTTTCTACACCATTCGAATGCGCCTTTGTGTCGGCCTCTTGTTTCGATCTTCCCCCACAAAGCCAATCCCAAACATCCCGAGAAATCGCCGGATGTTTGTCGGGAATATCCAAAACCCAGGATCGATTGTGATGGTTCCAAACAGGTGCATCCGGTTCTCGGGTTCTGACAAACTGGAACTTAACCATATACCGTTTCCGGTTGCTCCCATTTTCCGTTGCCCGGTGCCAGGCATCAAAATGCACCAGTGCAACCGTGCCTGCCGGGCCACAAAGGGCTTGTGCCTTTTCCTGTGTCTTTGCCGGATCCACATCACTGAGGCTCTTATACATCTGACTCCCGGGCAAAACACCCGAAGGCCCCATGTCCTCCGTCGTATCCTGTGGATAATAAAAGGCCAGCAACCAGGAAAACCGTGGGTGTCGCAAATTGTGGTCGTACACATAACAATCTTTGTGCCACCGCTGTCCCTTGCGACCGGGCGGATTCAAATGGCAATGCCGGTGCGGATTCAAAATATATCCCGGTCCCAACAAACTGGTCAGTGCCCCTTTCACGGCCGGATGCTCGAACACGTGCTGAAGCTGGGGCACACGGGGCAAGATATTGTTGCCAGGATTCCCTTCCTGCTCAAACACCGACTCAATCTGCTGGTAGATAGCATCATGAAATCGTGCCGGGTAGTCTGCATGCACCGTCAGATAGCCGTCCACAATAAAGCGCTGGACTTCCGCATCGTCGAGTAAAAATTCCCGATCGGTCATACCACTGCTTCCCGGGCTGCCTCAACCGACTCAAAGAGCCTGTATTCGGCCCATTCATATTCTCCTGTCGGCCCCCGCGTCATCCAGATCCGGCCCTCCGGGGGTTCGATCACAATCCCGCAAATCGTCTGTCCGCACGCCCCCTCACCAAGCACCTCGTTGGACCGACAGATCCCGACGGGATAATTGACCTTATCCGTGAGGATTTCTCGAAACGCCGCGGCATCGGCCCGTTCGCATGCCAGAAGCCGCCGGGTTGCCCGTCCCCAACGGAGAATACTCTGACCCCGCTGGTTCCACTGCCGCCGCTCCAGAGGCTTGAGCCGGTCGGCCAAATAGTGATTCGTATGTGCCATCGGCCCCTCAAATGGGCAGGTCACCTCGTATTCCCGGGCCGTGGTCTCCAAATCGTAAATCTCTCCGTTCCGATCGCACAGCACGTAATTCATGCCCGATGCACGAGGGTTGGCCACCACCGCGTCGATGGCATCTCCGATCCGCTCGGATGCCAGAATGCCCCGGATAACAAACGGATAAGGCACCCCCGGACCCGAATCTGCCGGCACCAGATTGTTGATCACCACCCCGATCCCCTCGCTGTTCAAGCCCGCACACCCCAGCATGCCCGCCGAGGTATATACCAGGGCGTCCGGACAGGCTTCTCCGACAATTTTGATCACCACAGCGGCCGGTGCAAAAATCGTGTGCAAATCGTAGTTCTGTCCAATCACCGCACCGGTGCCATCGATCTCACCCGGTGCCATCAGGGTCGTGCATCCCCCCTTGATAAAGGCGTTGGACAGATGATCGTAGAGGTCCAAAAATGCGTTCAGTGCCAGTATCTCTTCAAAAGGTGCGTCGGCCCCTTCGGCAATCCCCCGGGCTTCCGCGACCAGATCCGGCGCATAGTTTTCAGCCGGCTCCAGGTAGGATCCAGAAATCTCGATCGCCCGTGCCTTCGTCAGCGGTTCAACCCCATTTTCCAGGTCTTCGAAATGGGCGTCCAGAAGCGTTCGAATCGTTTCCCGAAATGCCTCCCCGTGCGCCCGCCCCCGCTCCCTGGGAGAACCGGTAACCTCAAGATATGGCAGCGCTGCCATGGTGGACTCCTTGTCTCATCGCCAAATTCGCGATCCAATGCCTTCTATAAACTCACACGCGCGAAAACTTTTGCAACCGCTGTCCCTTTTCGCCCATCCCAATTTCGGCCACATAAATGCTGCCTTCATCGTCCACGCAGATCCCATGGGGGGATTGCACCGCCCGATCGTCTTCAAACCGGCTCAACAACTCGCCTTCGGGTGACCACACACTGATGCGCCCGCCCCCACCCTGCTCGGCCACATAGATCGTATTGTCGGCCGTGATGCACACATCCCCAGGATTGTTCACATCCGTCCATTCCTCCATAAATTTCCCGTCCGGATCAAAAATCTGAATCCGGCTGTTTTCCCGATCGCACACCAGAACCCGTCCATTTTTATCGCATCCAATATTGTGTACCACTGCAAACTGACCGGGACCACTGCCCGCCTCGCCCCACGACTTCAGATGCTTGCCGTCTTTCGAATAGTGATGCACACACCGATTGCCGTATCCATCCGACACGTAGTACGATTCGCCATCCGGTGCAAACGCCACCCCGGTCGGCATATTGTATTCCCGGTTATAATGCGTCACCCCGGGCACCCCGGGCGTTCCCCATTCCTGTTCCATATCCCCCAGTCGCGTATACCGCCGTACAATATGCTGATAGGCATCGGTCAAATACACCTTATCGTTCGGATCGATAAAAATGCCGTGGGACTGGCTCACCAGATGCGGCGAAATCCCAAATTCGCCATAGCCCCATGAGGTCAAAAAATTCCCCGCTTTATCAAATACCACAATCGGGTGCTTGCCCCGGGTGAATGCATAAATTCGCCCCTGCGAATCAATCGCAGCATCTGAAACCTGGGTGAATACCCATCCTTCTGGCAATTTCGCCCATCCATCTACTTCTTCATACCGATAATCGCCTTCTCCCAGTGGCATGACCGACCTCCTTGCAGATAGGTTAGGGTGTTGAAAGAATTCGTCTTACAGTATCATTCGGAAACGTCCGAATGTCAAACACAATCTCCCCGGTTCAAAAATTCAACACCTTGGATCACCAGACCCGATTTTCCTTGGTTTATTGCCTTTCATGAACCATCATAAAGTAGAAAATCCAAACCAAATATCAAAGGAGACCTGCAATGGCAAAAAAGGAAGTCATCACCACCGACAAAGCCGCCCTTCCCATCGGACCCTATTCCCAGGGTATCCGGGTCGGCGATTTTGTCTTTGTCGCCGGCGAAAAAGGCATCGATCCCACAACCGGAAGCATTGTCGAAGGCGGCATTGCTGCCGAAACCCGCCAGACCTTTGAAAACATCCAAGCCATTCTCGAAGCCGCTGGCGCTTCTCTCGACGATGCCGTGCGCACAGTTGTCTATCTAACCGATATTGAGGAATTTGGGGCCATGAACGAAGTCTACGCCCAATACCTGAAAGTGGATCCCCCCGGTCGAACCACCGTTGCCGTCTCTGCCTTACCTGCCGGTGCCCACGTAGAAATCGAACTCACCGCCGTCCTTCCGGGAGCCTGAACATCAAAGGGCGCCCCAAATGGAACGCCCCAACAAGCCTACCATTCAGGGCAGCAATACCTATTGCTGCCCTGAATCTTTTCATTTTTTTGCCCGCTTGGCCTTTTTCCCTTTCTTTGTCTTTTTTGTCTTCTTCGTCTGCTTTGCAGCCGAGCCCTTTGCCTGCAACCGGGCCGCCTGTGCAGCCGAACCGATATGCATGCGATTGTAGGCGTCCTCCGAAGACTTGAACGGCCCGTCGTAGCCCTTTGTGCGGTGCCAGTGCAAATTCGTGTACATCGGATTGGTCTTGCCCGTCTCCTTCTCTCGCTTCGCAATCCAGGCTTCCATCCGGTTCCGAAGCATGGCGACCATCTCGGGTTCTTTCTTTGCCAGATTCACATTTTCATCCGGGTCTTGAATCAAATTGTACAGTTCCACTTCCGGCTTAAAATGAAAATCCGGTTCCAGCGCCACAATCAACTTCCACTCCGGTGTCCGCCATCCGTGTTTGCGCATCCAGGTGCATTCCGTGATATAATACTCCGATTCGTGCGTCTTTCGTGTCCCCCTCACCAGCGGCATCATATTGCGACCGTCAAACTTGATCTTGGATTTCACCCCGATCAGATCCAGCATCGTCGGCACCAGATCAAAATGCGACGTATAGCCCGAAATCCGCTTCCCCTCTGGCAATTTACCAGGCATTCGCATAATCAACGGCACATGGAGCGTGCAATCGTAGATCCCATGATGGTCAAAATAACAATCGTGATCCGCCAGCGTTTCCCCGTGGTCCCCATTGAGCACCACCAGGGTATCGTCTGCCAGCCCCAGTTCATCAATTCTTGTCAAAAGCCGCTGAATGCACGCATCCATATACGCAACTTCCCCATCGTATTGCGCAATCACATGGTCTGCATCGCTAATCCCCGGCGGCATCCAACTGAGGTGAAAATCGCGGAACGGCTTGAAATTTCGCACCCCGTCCATCGAATTTTTCGACGGATCGCACGGATCTTTGCTATAAAACATCGTGTCGTAGGGCGGGGGCGGCATATAGGGCGCGTGAGGGTCCATATGACGTATAAACAAAAAGAAGGGCTTTTGCCCCGAAGCCAAACGCTCCAGTTCGGGAATTGTCACATCGTTCAGATTCTCCGCCTTCCGCAACGGCCGATCGTCCCAGCTTCCCCAGGCACGCGGATACTCGACATATTTGTCAAACCCCCGGGAACTTATATTGCCGCCAAAACCAACACAAATCGACTCATAGCCTTCCTTCCGCAAAATCTCCGGCAATGTCGTCACATCTTTTGTCAACGACGGCGCATTGTGCCTTAAGGCAACCACCTGGGTCGAAAAACAATCCATCCCGCTAAGCATATTTGCATAGGCCGGCGTGGTCGGAATATGCGGACTGTAGTTTTTCTCAAACAAGACACCCTGTGTGGCAAACTTGTCGATATTGGGCGTGGTCATCCGATCATATCCGTAGCCACTCATATGATCGGCCCACAGGCTGTCCACACCGAACAGGATTAAATTCTTCTTACGTTTTGCCATAATAACTCCCCCCCTAAAAGCCATCCACAATGGCCTGGAACCCATCGGCATACTGCTTCATCACCCCATCGGCGTCGTGGTCGCTACCTGGCTTGTGAATCACTTCTACCGAGAAATACCCATCGAACCCCGCTTCGTTCAAAAGCTTCATGGGCGTGGCGTGATCTATGTCGCCCTCGCCCAGACCCACCGTTGCAAGATCGCCGTTTTTTCCTTCATATTTCGCATCGCGCCCGTGCAAATGCCGGGTCAAATATCCGATATTCTGCATCGTCTCTTCCGGCCGTTCCATCTGTCGTTGCGGGTGCATCAAATCCCAGAGCACCTTCAAATTGGGGTGATCCACCGTTTCCACCACCGCCCGCACCTGCGTGGACACACACCAGTCGTCGTGCGTTTCCATCAACACCGTCACACCCCGTTCGGCCGCATGATCCACGACCTGCTTGTAGGCCTCGGCAGCCCGCTGCACCATCCAGTAAACCTGCCCGCCACCACGCTTGCCGCCAAAGGTTCGAATCACAGAAGCACCCAGATCCGCCGCCAGATCAATGGCTTGTCGCGCTTCTTCGACCGACTGGGCCCGTTCCCCGTCGTCCACCAGGGCAAATTTCGCACCCGTTGCCACACAGCTAAATGCCAATCCGGCATCTTCCAATTTTTGACGAACCGCTTCCCGATCTCCTGGCGCCATGTCCAGCTCAATTCCGGCCGCATGGCCCCAGCCCACCCGGGGTTCCAGGCCCTGATAGCCGTGCCGCTGCATCCCGTCCACAATTTCCTCCACTGACCAATCCGGGCATACACTTATCAATGTCGACAGCTTCACCATATCAAACACTCCTTTTCAAAAATAGCTTCAGATTGCACGTCAAAATCGGCCCCTAACCTAATGCCTACCGTTGATTATCGCAAGCGGAAGTTTGTTCCAATCGGCATCAACCCGACGTTGACAGAGGCCTGGTGCCATGATATTTTACTCCAGGACCATTTTCGACCCAACTGATAAGGAATGCCCCCAATGCTGCCAAACATTCTGCCGCTCGCACCCTATCTTCGAGAAACCATCTGGGGGGGTCGCGGCCTTGAGGAACGCTACAACAAAGACCTGCCACCCGATTGCCCCATCGGTGAATCCTGGGAAGTATCTGCCTACGAAGACATGGAAAGCACCGTGTCCAAAGGCGCCCTGAAAGGCCAAACACTTCTCAGTCTGGTCAAAACCCATGGCCCCGAACTCCTGGGAAAAGCGGTGCACAATCGCTACAACGGCGAATTCCCCCTCCTCATCAAATTGCTCGATGCACGAGAAGACCTTTCCATCCAGGTCCACCCCGACGACACCTATGTCCGAAACCAAAACCTGGGCACTTTTGGCAAAATGGAAG
>JAPUJS010000216.1 GCA_027296045.1 bacterium
AGATTCACCATCTCCTCCCACATCATTCCCAATACCTTCATGAGATCCATACTGGAACGCATGGCCATAGCCTCTGCCCGCATCCGCTCTACAGCCAGTCTGCGTTTCACCGAAGGGACATCGCCTTCTGTTACCTGCTGGCGCAATGCAGCGTTATCTCGGCGCAACGCTTCCAGTTCGGCGAGGAGTTGCTCTTTGGTCTTCTCCACGTCTTTCATGCTAAACAACCTTGTTTTTGGACCAACGGCCTCTAACTTTCGGGAACAGCGCCTCACCTGTGCGGTGTGCCAGGACGTCCCAAACTCCATCTTGGACTTGATCGATGCTACGACGGGAAGATAATGTGCTCAGAAGGGAAAAGCAAGGTGGGATGCCACGGGAGAGCCAGCGTGGATGGCTCCGATTAGTGGGTTGAAACAGAATGGCAGGTAGTGGCCCTCTCCAACATGTGATTACACGTAAGTCATTGATATTTCCAGACTTATGCATTTTCGACGAATTCGTACAAATTCTTGTTTTATATTGACTTAATCGGTTACCACATGTACCAGAGGGCCACTACCTCGGGTGCTGAACGTGTAAGCGCCGTGAACGCCATTGCACCAGTTCCAAGCATCCACATGCCCCGGTCATCCCACATCGCCGGGGCTTTTGCTTTGCCCTCAGGCAGACACACTGATGTGGATTGCCGGATCCGCCAGATGTGCCACCGGTCAACGTGGAGGACCTACCCCCTGTTGACGGACTGGACGAGGAATGAGAAAACCCCCACAGTCTATCAGACCATAAGGGTTTATCTTCCAATTGGTTGAGGCATACCCAGGGTGCTGTCAAGAAAAGAGCATTTATCTCAGGATTGGATGTTCATTTGCTTTTTCATTTTGCCCACTACAAAGCAGTGCCACGTTGATGTCCACAGCCATTTGCAACTGGTCCTGCTCTAGCTTCAGGCGGCGTTCTCCCCTTGCAACCCGGACAATCAGACTGTGCAGCCTGTTCATATCCCCAATGAGTTGACGGAGTAGGAGTTTTCGATTCATATACATCCTCCTTTCCTGATGTGTGGCATTCTCCCTCACTGCTTATCCCCTGCAAGCGGTGTGCCAACTAAAAGGGCCTGTAAATACTGGAGTGCGTCTTCTCGGTCCTAACAAAATGTACGATATGAGCTTCTCATCTGTAACGCTTTGTTCAACAACAAAGCCCCTGGTCTCCAAAGACTGGGGCTTTTCTGTTGCATCTGGACAATCGAAAAAAATGAGAGTATATTCGCACATGGCAACTCAACTCACCCTATTCGACATTCCCCCGGTAAGAATCGCACCCCCAGGGCCGCGTCCAGATCCATTTCGGTTGGTCGCCAGCACGAAGATCATCGGCAGGGTCTTCGATGTCGAAGGCCGGGAGATCAATCCCTGTGTTCTGGCCTTTGGAAAGGGACCGGAAGGCGTCACCTGCAGGCTGTGCGTGTCCCTGTATCGGGTAAGAAGGAAAACAATGTTCTGTAAATGCCGATGGCGAGAGGAGAGGCCTGAAGTTGGATCTGATCATTGGGTGAACTGGCCGGCCTGTGGAAGGTATTTTGAGGATCGAATAAAAAATAAAACCAAGAGGCACCATTGATGTCAGATCGACGACGTTGCGATAGCCGGCGTATCGTTCGTGGGGATTACGAGACGACAGTACGCGTCCTATCCGTTCCCAGTCTGATGCTGAAGATCGTTGATAAACTCTTCCATATTCCGAATCCTTAACTCCATCCTCTCCAGTCCGTCCTCCGCCTCAGTCTGCCGTTCTACAGCCGTACGATGCTTGTTTTTGATCCCCCGCAAGTCTGACCTCAACTCGTGGATCTTCGCGCGCATCTTCAGGATCGCCCTGGAGGTATACAGCTTGGTCAGGAGCACGATTGCCAGACCGCTGAGTACCCACCATAACATCGACAGCCTCCTTCTGATCCACTCGCCACCATCTGGATGCGATTTTTCACGTCCTCCCGGTAAGGACATCTTGAAATCGGATATCTCACCCCTCACGACCAAACATCCGGAATAAGGGCAAGATGTGTTTGAATTTAGAGGAAGTCAAGGGGAAAATCAGTTTAAGGTGAATAGGTTTTCACTTCATCTCATCCCGTTTAAAAACAGTATTTTGGTCAGAATTTCTCAGACCCCATCTCGGACCTTTTCGTATTGGTTCTTACGACGGGAAGATCATGCGTTCGGAAGGGAAAAGCAAGGCGGGATGCCACGGGCGAGCCAGCGTGGATGGCTCCGATTGGCGGGTTGAAACAGGATGGCAAAAGGGTCAGAACCGCACCCAGGTAGGTAAGATATGGACACCGGATTCTTTCAGGGGCCATAGAAATCTTTCCGCATGATCACACGCACGGATTTCTGTCAGTTCGAATCCGTCGACACACAAATCTTTGAGTACAATCATGGCCATGGATTCCTGTAGCGTCGATCTGGCGACGAAAGAAATCTCTATGCACGATCATGCTCACGAATTTCTGTGCCAGACGCAAGAAACCGACAAGAATTTCTGTCTCGATCGAGAGAGACTACCGGACCGGTCAAGGTGTTTCTCATCCATCTTCGCAACCGACAAACGGTGAAAAATCGGTTGACTCTACGTGCATATCCTCGTTATTTGTAGACATCCGTCGGGACTTCAACGGGAAACTTGCTGCATACCGTTTTATTTCGGGACCCTTTATGAAAAGTCTGTAGCCTTGCCGTTGGGCTCTCCATCCTGGAACGCTTTCCCACGACCCGGGAAGAGGAAGAAGACACCCCAAAGGCCTGATTTGCCTGACCCCTTCCTCCCCCTTCAGCCCTTCCCTCCCGGATCGTTCCGTTTTTGATCCCCCAACCAATCTCAAGATATCCACAAGGAGCATCCTATGGCATGGCAATTCGAACCCGTTGCCGGTCCGTTTGCATTTACAGAAGGGCCTGTCTGGACGGGCGACGCCGTTCTGTTTACCGATATTCCGAACAACCGGATCATGCGCTACGATCCCCAGACCCATACCTGCACCGAATACCGCACCGGCACCAATGGGGCCAACGGGCTTGCCCTGGATGGGGAAGGGAATATCTATGTCTGTGAGGGAGCGTTCGATCCCAATGCGACCGAATTTGACGGGTCGCACCCGGGCCGGGGCATTGCCCGATACGGGACCGACGGATCCACTACCTCCCTGGCCGATCACTTTGAAGGCAAACGCTTCAACAGCCCCAACGACCTGGCCATCGACAGCCAGGGGCGCATCTGGTTTACCGACCCCCGCTATGGCGATGACCGTTCCAATATGGAACTCGACCACGAATCGATCTTTCGACTCGACCCGCAATCCGACGACACCTGGGACGTTGTCCGGGTCAGCTTCGACACCACCCGCCCCAACGGCCTCCTTGTCACCCCCGACCTCAAAACCCTCTATGTGGCCCAGAGCGAATACGGCGAAAATAAAAAAAGGGAATTAAGGGCGTATCCCATCCAGGACGATGGAACCCTGGGCACCCACGAAGTCCTGCACAATTTCTATCCCCACAGAGGCATCGACGGCATGACACTGGATGCGTCGGAAAACATTGTTGCAACCGCCGGCTGGGCCCAGAGTGGTCCCGGTCCGATGATCTATGTTTTCACACCCCAGGGCCGCGTCCTGGAAACCCACCCCATGCCCGCAAATCCGACCAATTGCACCTTCGGGGATAGCGACCTGCAAACCCTGTATGTCACTGCGGTCGATGGCCATCTCTATCGGGCAGAGACCGATCGAAAAGGGCTGGGATCTAGTTAGAATTCGGTAAGGTATTATCATAATTGATGGAAGGCTCGGTACCCCAGGGCAGGAACAAGGTATTATCATAGGTTCAAAGTCGGCAACGCCTACGAGAGGGCTTCTGAGCCCTCCAGGTAGTAGGAGTACAAGGGGACAAGGGGTCCCTCCAACATCCTGGGCCACGGAAATCGAGGGAAAGATCCAACACCTGTAGCAGCAACTGCGGACAATCCCCACCGTGAAAGCGAAAGCGGGGCGGCGCTAAGGCACGCCAGTCTGCAAGGCTTGAAGGCTGAGCATTTTCGCCCTCATACGGCTTCAGGCGAATACTCTACACCTGAAGTGGAATTGCGAGATGGCCGGTTCCCATTTTTTGACGGGGACCGGCCCTTTCTGTGCGTTTTACCTGACAGCCTGAAGGCGGGGCCAGCCCGAAGGCCAGCCCCACAGATTCGATCAGTAATTACTGCGAGAGTTCGTCAAATGCTTCTGCAATATCCTGTTCTGATACTCCACACCTTCTGGTCAACTCTCCAATGATACCATACAATTTACGGCCATCGTCAACATAGGCTTCATGGCCTGCCTTAGCCATACGTTCACAGACCCGATCAATTGCAGTGATGATAACGGGAGATGTAGAACGGACAGACGTTGGTTCTTCTCCTTCTTTCAAGTGCCGTATAGCAAGGGAATCATCATTTCGTAAATTTCTGCTGCCGACATATCATTTTCACGGGCACCGCTTAGAACTTTCTTTCCTTCCGGTGTGATCCGGTCCCCAGAAAAGAAGGCAGAAAGCATATCCGAACTGAATGCTTTCATGTCGCCAAAAGGGTTGAATGTTACCATATCACAAGTCTCCCCTTTAAGGTCCATACTGTATCGGGCGTATATCGCAGCGCTTTTCATATCATTTCGTTCAGAATGATACGTTTCATTTACTGCCCAAATGTTCTGTGAGCAAGCAATTACTTATACTTATGTCGGTGGATTGGCTATGGCACAATCTTTGCGTCCTGAGTATTGTAACACGCTCTCCCAACATCCCCACGCAGTTTAGCCACGTCGGAGGTTGGCTATGGATACAGATTTGGAGGTACAGATATTGGGTAAGGCGGTGGTGCAAAAAGCGCCTATTTACAAGACGACTCTGAAGCAGATGTATTTTACTCAGAAGATTCTCGACGATCCTGTTCTATTTGGTCAAGTTCTTCAGCTGCGAAAAGTATTTGAACAACTGCCGCTCGTTGACGTGGATCGTCTGGCAGCTTGCCCAGATTCGTCACGTCCACAAAAGCCTTAATCCACGCCACTTTTAATTCCTGGTTACTTAAAAGTGCTTCAGCCGCCTCATCATTTGATGGGGCGGCTTTTTCTTTGCCTTCTAAAAAGGCCAGAACTTCAGGGATACGGTCACGATCTGCCGCCAAGATATTCGATATCTTAACAAAGCCACTCCTGTGTGTTTCGTCGCGCTTTCCAAAAACCCCTGTAAGTATTGTGTCAATAGCCCTAACCCACTGCTCTTCAGCAAGCTCCTGCATGGCCTTCCGATACAATTCGGTATATTCAGGGCTTCTGCGATAGTCAGCAGACATCTCATCGTAGTCTTCGCCGCATAACTCATTTTCCGATACACGTAACACGCCTGAAAGAGCTGATATGCACACTCTTTGGTCGGCGGGTCCCCCTATTCTCCCACGCTGAGAGAATAGGCCCCCCGTCTGGGGGGGAAGCAAGGGGTTGAGCCTGCCCCTTCAACGTGTCACTATCACATACACACGTAAAAAAGCCCCAGGATATAATCCTGAGGCCGACTTCTCATATTAATAATGTTCTAACGACTTTCAAGGTCGATCCCGCTTTTTGGTTGAATCCAGAACGTGCTCTACGTCGGTTTTAAAAGATCCAACGGATGCCAGACCTCCAACCCTGTCCCTTCTTCCAGATGGATGCCGCACACACTGCTTTCGGTCACAATGGCCTCCACCCCCGCCTCCTTGAATGCGTCAAACAACGGCTCTCCAATAGCCTGGGACAACGCATATCCCAGAAAACCTGCCTTGAGTCCAAACGTCCCCGCCATCCCACAGCACGTCCCGGTTTCCACCAGTTCCACGTCGGCCCCCCGCCGTTCCAAAAACGTCATCGCGTGGGCCCCCGCCCCCAAAGGCCGCTGGTGGCATGAGATGTGAAATCCAAACCGACGCCCGGAAAAGGCCTGTTTCTCCTCCTCCGGCGCCTCCGTCTCCAGCATTTCCACATATTCGAAAAACTCAAAGGTGCTGTTGGCAAGCTCTTTGGCCTTCTCATCTCCCACCAACAGCTTCGGATAGGACATCTTCAAACAATAGACCGCCGTCGGCTCCGTGGAAACCACTTCATAGCCCTGCTCGATATAGGGCGTGAGGAAATCCACATTTTCCCGAGCAACCTTTTTGGCAGATTTCAAATCGCCATACCCAATATAGGGGTACCCACAAGCCCGCTGGGGCGGGATCACCACCTCACACCCCAGCACCTCCAGCCGTTCAATCGCGGCCATACCCAGTTCCGGGGCATTGTAATTGGCATACAGATCCACAAAAAACGCCACCTTTTTCACCGGGTCCGAAACCGGCGAAGGTCCCCGCTTTTTGAATCGCTTCACCAGCGTATTTCGATCAAACTTCGGCAACGCGCGTCTGCGATCGATCCCAACAAATTTCTCCATCCCCCACCGGAACAACCCGTTCCCCATAAACCAGTTTGAAATCGGTGCCGTCGCACTGCCCAGTTTGGCCATCGCTTCGGCCGCCATCAGCGCCCTGTTCACCCGGGGATGAGGGTTCACCTCGCTGTCGCGGTCTTTGACCGCCGCAATCATCATCGGAATATCGATCTCTACCGGACAAATCTCTTTGCAAAGCCCACAGGAAATGCAAAGCGGCGCAAAATCGGCCGCCTTATCCAGCCCGTGCACTTCCGACGTCCAGGGAATCCCAATCGGCCCCGGATAGATATGCCCAAACGTATGTCCTCCCACCACGCCATAGGTCGGACATATATTCATACAGGCCCCACACCGAATGCAATTCAAGGCATCCTTGAAAAGCGGGTCCTCTTGCATCTGGGTGCGCCCATTATCCAGAATAATAATATGCGATTCGCGAGGTCCCCGACCGTCCCCCTCTCCCAGGAGCGACCGCCCTCCCATCCAGGTCACATACGTCGTGGTGTGCTGTCCCACCGCACTGATCGGATGCGCCATCATCATCATCAGCGCATCTTCCACGCTCTCCACAACCTTCTCTCGCCCCATAATACAGATATGCACATCCGGAATACTCGACACCAGCCGGGCATTCCCCTCATTGGTCTCAATCAGAATCACGCCCGACTCGGCAACGCCCACATTGGCACCCGTCATCCCGATATCTGCGTTCAAAAAAATGGGCCGCAAATACTTGCGAACCACCTTCATAATCTTGTCCACATCGACCGGGATCTTCTCCCCGGTCTCTTTCTCAAAAATCTCCGCCACTTCCGCCGCCGTCTTGTGCACCGCCGGAAACACCAGATGAAACGGCTTCTCGTGTACTTTCTGAATAATCAACTCCCCCAGATCCGTCTCAATCACATCCAGCCCCGCATCTTCCATCGGGTGATTCACTTCAATCTCTTCACTGGTCAACGACTTCGACTTCGCCACCGATTTCGCCCCTTTTTCGGCGGCCAATTTCAAGATATAAGCAATGGCTTCGGCACCGTCTTTTGCCATCAGCACCTTTGCCCCTCGCGACGCCACCTTTGCGGCAAACCGATCCACCAGATCATCCTGCTGCTATCCGCACCGCACCTTGATGCCCCGCACCTCTTTGCGAAAATCTTCTCCGCCCGGCAACAATTCAATCGCGGCCTTTCGACTGTCCCGCCCGCGTTTCATTGCCGTGTACAAGAACGTCCGCTTGGACTTTTCCTGTAGTGCGGTATCAATTTTTTCACACAGCCTGGTATATCGGTCGTCTGCCATGTCACCCCTTAATCTTGCAAAATAACCGCATGGGCAACCTCCGGCCCATGCACCCCCAGTGTCAGCTTCATCTCAATATCCGCCGTCCTGCTCGGCCCCGAAATAAAAGTCACATTGGCACTTTCGGGATTTGCCTCTAAAAATGCGCGGATCGGAGAGGCGGCTTCCTTCAGCGTCTCCACCAATTCGGATGCCAGCACAATTCCCACATGTGTATCGGGCAATGTGGACACCAGCCGGGTCGCATCGTTGGTGGCAAACTCCACCAGGCTTCCCGTTTCGGCCACCGCAAAAGCCGCCCACGACACCCCGACCTCGGCATCGTCAATCGACTTCGGCAAGAGCGTATTGTCAAAAGGCGGCTTCAAGACTTCAATCCCGGCCGCCTGGCAGGCGGATTCTACCGCCTCTGTAACCGCCTCGGGCATCTCGCCCAGGGCCACCCGCTTGCCCTCCGACGCCTGCAAAATCGACATCACCACCTCGGCCACTTCGAGCGCATTTTGGGCCACATGGGCAATGCCGGAAAGCGTTTCATATTTGGTCTTAAACTGCGCGATTACAGCTGCATTCATGGCAAAACTCTGACCTTTCTGAATTGCTTTTTTGCAACTTTTTAAGGCATTCAAACTAACCCGAAACCCGCCCTGACGCAAGTTCTTATTTTTTCCAAACAGCCAGTTTTCTATTGTTCCAACTGCGTTAAACCATATATTCCTATGCCAGATATACGGTGTTTGAAAATCCCTCGACAAGGAGCTCCCATGAGAACTGTACTCGGTGTCACCCAAATCGGCCTGGGTCCACTCGGCCAGATGATCACTCCCTATCTGGCCGAACGCTCCGGCATTGAAATTGTCGGTGCAGCCGATATCGACCCGGAACTCGCGGGCAAAGACCTGGGAGACCTCTGCAACATGGGTTCCCTGAACACAGTCATCACCAACGACCTGGACACCGCACTGCTAAACGCCCAGGTTGCTATCATCACCACCGTCTCCGAACTCGAACGCCTATTCCCGCTTCTGGAGCAAGTGATCCCCAAAGGTATCCACGTCGTTTACACGTGTGAGGAACTCTACAATCCCTGGAAAACCCAGCCGGACCTGGCCAAAAAAATGGACGATCTTTCC
>JAPUJS010000217.1 GCA_027296045.1 bacterium
CCCAGCGCTTTCGCAGAGTTCCTGGACGCCCACGTCGGTGTAACTGCGGGATCGGATGAGTTCCATAGCGCTTTGAATGAGGCGGGTTTTGGCGTCGCTGGTGCGTCCCATCGATATCTCCAATTTAATAGTTGACCGGTCGGTAAAGAAATATACTCAGAAAAAGGGAAGATGTCAAGGGGGATCACGAAAGGACACGAAAGCGGGTAAAGATGAGGTGGGGTGGGGAAGCTTTACGTTAGTAAGCCCTTCAGGAGGGATCGGCGGGTCACCGTCGATGCCGGTTCAACCCTCCGGTTAGATCCTTCGCCGGCTGATGCCAGAATAGGATTTCTTGTAAAACCTGCAGACAAAGCATCGTCCTTTTGCGCAGCCCACCCTAGGGGCTCCGGTATCGCTCGATATCGGCAGACTCAACCAGATCCTCACTTATAGAAACCCCCAGCTTATCCGCCCACTCCTGAATCCGTCCATAGATGTCCTCGGGCACCTCGATGCCCTTATTTAGGCGTTCCACCCGCATGTTGTGCTCGTAGTCTCCGGGCACCATCACGGCCTCAAATCCGGGAGCGGGAGGTGTGGCTTTTATCCCATCCAGGAAAGCCCGTACCCCTTGCTGATACGCTTCCAGAGGTGTAAAGACCTCCACATCCATGACCTGCATAAACACCCCGCGCATAGACCCTGTTTCGATATCGAAATCTCTCGACAGCCCGCCCAGCAGGCAGGTTAGCAGGGACAGGGCATACCCCTTGTGCAGGCCAAAGGCCAGCAGGTGTCCCCCGTTCAGAAAATCCTCTGGATTCACGCTGGGGTTGCCGTCTTTATCCACAATGCACCCTTCGGGCAGGTCCACCCCCTGGCTTTTGGCAACCAGGATTTTGCCCCCGGCAATCACACTGGTAGCAAAGTCCAGGACAAAAGGTGCATCGTCCCCTGTGGGCACACCCACAGCCATCGGATTGGTGCCGAGGGCAGACTCGGACCCGCCATAAGGCAGAATATCGCCGCCATTCTCACCCCCTCCTCGGCCCGATAAGAGGATGCCGATGCACCCGGCGCGGGCGGCCATTTCTGCATACTCTCCCAGCCGTCCGATGTGGTGCCCCCGCACAAAACTCACCCGGCACACCTCCGCTTTCTTCGCCTTCTCAATGGCCCGCTCCATCGCCGTTTTGGCCATAAAAAGGCCCGACCCGTTGTTGCTTTCCAGAATCAACGTCTGGTCCGTTTCTTTCACTATCGAGGGTTCGGCCGCCGGATCCATCCTTCCCGAGTCGATTGCGGACAGATACATCGACACATGAAGCACGCCGTGTGAATCGTGCCCGGCCAAATTGGCGTTGATCAAGATTTCTGCAATCACTTCGGCAATATGCCTGGGTGCGCCCGCCGATATAAACAGCCGTCGCACGAGGGCGTGGAGATAACTGGCCTGAAAACGTTGTTCGGTGGCCATAAGGTCTTTTCCTCCTATGACTGCGTTCCACACCCGATCACCGCGACAGCCTCCACTTCAACCAGCAGACCGGGGTTGACCAGCACTGGCGTGGCCACCGTGGCGCTGGCCGGGATATTGTTTGGAAATGCCTCGGCGCGGGCGGCCGCATAATCGGCATATCGGCTCATATCGGTAATAAACGCCAGAATCTTGACCACGTCGTCCATGGTCGCTCCTGCCTCGGCAAGCACCGCTCGGATATTCTCGAACGTCTGCTTCGCCTGGGCTTTCATATCGTCTCCGCCGACGATGTTGCCTTCCTTATCAAAACCCACCTGTCCCGAAACGTACACCGTGTCTCCCACCTGTACGCCCTGGGCGATCCTATAATTTTTCGCCCACGGCCAATCCGGGTTCAGCTCTATGCGTTCTGGCATTTTTATCCTCCTTTTTAATAGGTGTTTTCCGGTGTGGTCAGCGAACACCAGCGGGACGTGGTCAGGAATTGGAGCAATACTTCTCTGGCTTCCGGGGTGCCAATTCGGTAGAGCGTATAGGCAGCATCTGCCCGGACATACCGGTTCTCATCGGTTAGTGCGGCCTGTAGTGTGCCAACGGCATCTCTGGCAAAGTGCCCCAGCCGGGCGAATGCCAGTGCGGCGTTGCGGCGAACCCGATCATTTTCATCCTGCAGTGCCAGACTCAACGCAGGGACTGCGGTGGATTCCATCTGGCCGGCCGTACCCAGCGCTTCGGCTGCGTGGGCCCGAACCTGTTCCGATTCGTCTTGAACGGCCCGGATGAGTTCGGGCAACGCAGGCTGTGCATGGGGGCCGATGTCTCCCAGGATTTCTGCCGCACTGGCGCGCGTGCCCTCGTTCCGATCTTGCAAAGCATCTATTAGCGCTTCTACAGCGGGCTCGCCGATGGCACTGAGCCCGTAACAGGCATTTCGGCGTTTTGCCTCCGATTCGGTGCTCAGGGTTTCTACCAGGGCTGGTACCGCCTGTGCTCCAAACTCACTTAAGGCGTAGGCGGCCGCGAGACCGGTAGGCTCTGAATCGCTTCCCAGTGCTTCTATCCGTTCCGGTATATCGGTGTGAGAGGTCGCAGGCGCTTGTCCCCCTGTTTTTCCACCATGCCAATTCCAAACGTGATTGAACATCCGGCGGTGATTCCCGGTGTCTTCAGACCCCCACGACGTCTGCTGGTTGTCCCAGGAAGGTTTCCGGGGTTCGGACATTCGGAGAAAGAGGAATTTCATCATGTACCGCTTTTTATCGCTGAGGTTGGGCATGGCCCGGTGCCAGAGGTCGTAGTTGACAATTACGACCGTCCCCGCTTCTCCGCACAGCGGGCATTCTTCAATGGTTCGGACGCCTTCCGGGGTGTTGTAGTAGTGGCTGCCGGGAAGGATGCCGGTGGGGCCTAGTTCCAGGGGGGTATGCTGGGGATAATAAAACGCCAGCAAGCGACGGGTGTGATGCGACCACCGCTTTCCGCCATCCTGGTGCATTTTCTGTCCTTTGCTCCCGGGTGAATTGTAGTGGCAATGTCTGTGGGGTTGCAGGTAGGGCTCTTCTCCTAAGATGCTTCTCAGTGCGCCTTGAACCGGGGGAGAATCGAAGATTTCTTGAATCACAGGAATTCTGGGCAGGAGGTTGTTTCCAGGGTTGCCTTCTTTTTCGAATACGGTTTCGGTTTGTTTGTAGATGTTTTTGTGAACGCTGCTGGGGAGGTTTGTGTGGACGCTAATATAGCCGTTCACGATGAAGTCTTTCATCTGTTCGTCGGTGAGAAGGTGTGTGTTGTCTGACATTTTCGCTCCTTCTTTTTGGACCTCTTATTCGACCCGCCTGTGCGAATATAAGGGGGGGTCAGAAGGTGTCCAAGCGATAAATAGATCCAACTGGCAGAAGGTGTTATCGGGGTGGATTGATGGGAATGATCTGGCCGGGGGGGTGTTGGAAGGCTTCGTAGAGTTTGAGGAGTTCTCGCGCAGATTCCAGATTGCCGCGTGTAGGATAGCGGTTTTGGAGGATGCAGTTTGCGAATTCGATGACTTCGAAGGCGTAGCCTAAGAGGAAGATCTGTTTGTTGTAGAGTTGGCCGAGAGACCATTCGGGCTCCCAGGTGATGGGGGCCTGGTCGTCGGGACCCATAAAATTGGTGGCGCGTCCGTAGCCACCTTCACCGCGATTGCCTTTGCGGTAGTAGGTGAGGCGAACACCGTTGTCGACAACCGCGTTTTCGCCGTGGCCGATGACTTCGATGCGTTCCAAGGGGCTTGTGTTGGAACGGCCGGAGGTGAAGTGAAGGACGCCGGTGGCTTCGCTGGTGAATTTGATATTCATGATGCCGCCGCCCCGGGGGCTGCGTTCGTAGTAGATATGGCGAATCTTTCCAGCGAGATAGTCGATGATGGAGCCGGGGTGGACGATGTGGTCTAAAAAGCCTCTCATGCGCAGGCTTGTGGCGAGGTCTTTTTCGTTTTCGTTGGGGATGTATTGGGGATATTTGAGATAGAGGGACATGAGGCCGCCGAATTCGGGGCGTTCGGTGATTTCTTTGAGGCGCTCGATGGCGGGGAAGTAGGCTTTTTTGAGACCGACGAAGGTGAACTTGCCGGTTTCTTTTTCGACGGCCATCATTTTTTCGATTTCAGCCACGCTGGCGGCAGGTGGTTTTTCAATCCAGGCATTGCAACCGGCCTTCATACAATCGATGGCAAGCGGGGGATAGAGCGGGCGGTTGTCGGGGCCGTAGCCGGTGACGATGAAGACGCCGTCGAGGTCTTCTTTGTCCAGCATTTCGCGGTGGTCGGTGTAATGCCGGTGGGCACCGAACTGGCGGGCGAATTGTTTGGCGCGATCTTCGTGCAAATCGCAGGTGGCGATGAGGTCGACAGGGGCGAACTGGAAGGTGGGATAGACGTTGCGGAAGGCGTGGCCTCCGCAACCGATGAAGCCAGCGCGAATTTTATGGTCGGGCATAGAAAGTTCCAGGTGAAAAGAAAAACCCGGTAAAACCGGGTTATTGTTAAAGTAGCTTCTTGAATTCTTCTATTGTTATTCCTGCATCTTTTATAATTCCGCCCATTGTAAAGGCATTGATTGGGTTTGCTCTAGGAATCACGATGATTCTATCACACTTAGTCATAGAGACATGCTTACCCTGGCGAACAATCTGAAAGCCTGCCCTTTCCAAGGCCCGTATTGCACGTTGGTGGGGTATGCCCGGAAGCTTTGGCATCTGTTAGGGCGCTATTTCGACAAGACGTGTTGTGTGATCCTTATGTTATTTCTTCGATGGTCTCAAGATATATTTGTATTGCATCTTTGATATTTTCTAGAGCTTCTTCTTCGTTTTCTCCTTGAGACCAACAGCCAGGTAAGCCTGGGCACCAAACGGACCACCCTTCTTCTGTTTTTTCGAGTTTTACTTTGTATTCCATATGTATACCCTCTGCTTTATGAACATTGGTATGTCAAAATATAGCTCACTTTCTCAGAATTGCAAGGAGTGTACGTGGAACGGCGAAATTTCTAAAAAGAAATAGTGAGATTGACCCCAGCCGGTCCTGTGAGGATGCTGTCGCTGAAGCCAAGGAACCAGAGGACGCCTATGACGGCCAGAGTTTTGTTTGCCTGTCTGGCGCGGGATTGAGCGAGTCGGTGGCGGGCTTCGAACTCGGCGTCGATGGGGCAATGCCAGGTGTTTTGAAGTGGGTCGAGCATTTTTGAAGTATCGTCCAAGGCCCTGGATCTGTCAATGGGTTTCTGGAGTGTGGAGGCAATTAGGGGTTGCGAGAATATTTTAGGGGTGTTATTCTGTTGGTACGATCTCGAAGGTGTTCTATTCATTGTTCAGGGAGGGATTATGAACAAAATTGATGTTCCTCCGGTTGGCGGGGTCTTTGCCGAGCCCTGGTCCTTGAAGAAAGTGACGGGGCTGTTTGCGGTGTTTGGTCCGGCGGCGATTGTGGCGTCTGTGGCGATTGGGGCCGGTGAGACGATTGTGGTGGTCCGGGCGGGAGCGTGGGCGGGGTATGGGTTGTTGTGGCTGGTGTTGTTGAGCAGTGTTGTGAAGGGTGTTTTTGTGACCTATATGATCGGGCGGTATACGGCGGTGAGTGGAGAATATTTGGGTCACAGACTGGTGCGTCTGCCGGGTCCTCGGGGGTGGCTGTTGATCGGGATTATGGCTGTTGAAATGATTGGTGCACCCCTGGCCTGGGTGCCGATTTCAAAGTCGTGCGGGAATTTGTTTCATTATTTGTTTCGGGGGCTCTTATCCGATTCGATTTCGGAGTCTACCTGGGTGAATTTGTTAACGACCGGCTTTGTCTGCCTGGCGTTGCTTCTGGCCCTCCGACTTTCTTATGAACGGTTGGAACGGCAGCAGATCATTATTTGTGGGATTCTGTTGGTGGGTACGGTGATTGGCACGGCGATTGTGAAGCCCGATTTGTGGGCGACGCTTGTGGGCAGTGTGAATTTTGGACATTTGCCCGAATTTCCACCCTGGGCACCGGAAGATGCGGTGAAGAATCCGATGTTGATGATGGGCACGACGTTTGGATATGTAGGCGGATCGGTGATGGGTTATATTAGCTATGCCAACTTTGTGGGATTGCACGGGTGGGGGGTGACGGGACACAAGGATATTGAGGCGATTCGGAGTCATGCTGCTTCGGAAGACAAAGTGGACTATTTGCCGGAGACGCCGGAAGAGGTGGCGGGCGTGCGAAAATTGCTAGCACCCCTGCGGTGGGATGCGGGGATGGGGGCTCTGGTGCTATTTGTGGTGACGGCCGCGTTTATGCTCTCGGGTGCCGTGGTACTCTATCCGCTTCAGTCGCGGTTTGACGGTTGGAACTTATTGACCAACCAGGCCTACGTATGGCAGAATATTCATCCAGCGCTGGTCTGGGTCTATTATGTTTGTATTGTTGCGGCACTCTGGGGAACGCTCCAGGCGCTCCCAGAGATTTATACGCGGGTGTCCCAGGAGTTTTTTGAGGCGATCTGGCCGGATCGAACGTGGGACTATGGCTGCATGCAACGGATCATCTGTCTCTATATTTTTGTCACGGTGGTTACGATCATCTGGCTGGACATCCCATTTGATATCCTGACCCATGTGGCGGGATTTTTACTGGCAAATTTGGCGATTGCGGTGATTGTGATTGCGGCGATTTATTTGAATTTCAAACTGCCAGCCGCTTATCGCACCCGTCCGTTGATGCTTGTGGGCACGCTTGTTTCGGCGGTGATTCTGGTTATTTTTGCGGGTATTAGTGGATGGGGATTGATCGGGAAGATTTTTTAGCTGAAGAGGAGTTTGAGGTAGAAGAGGGGGTTGGTGAGTTGTTTTTTGGGGAAGGCGTTGGCCATCATGCCGCAGATGAGGTCGGAGACTTTGTCGTTGTGGGCGGCTTTGTTAATGGTGAAGTTGAGCAGGGGGCGCATTCGGCCAAGGCGTTGCATGCGGGTGCTGATTTTGAGTTCGTCGCCAATGGTGTCCCAGAGGCGATCTTCGTAGCGCTTGAGGAAGGGGGCGCTGAGGTTATTGGCCTGGAAGGCTTCGACGGCGGTTTCGACGGCGAAGCGGGCCGAGTAGAGGGCATTGCCGATGCCTTCGCCGGTGAAGGGGTCGATGAGGCCTGCGGCATCGCCCAGGAGCAGGATGCCGTTGTGGTAGGATTTGCGACGGGTGCTGCCTACGGGCAAATTCCAGCCAACGGGCGTTTCGAGGGGGCGGGCGTTTGCGAAGCGGTTGGCAAAAGGGGGCCTGGAGATAACGGTTTGCAGGGCTTCTTTGAGGTCCACGTTTTTGCGTTTGAGGTAGTCGTGGCGCATGCCGATGCCGATGTTGGCAAACTGGTCTTCTAAGGGGAAGATCCAGAAGTAACCTGGCAGGATCTCATCTACAAAATGGAGTTCGATCTGGCCGGTGAGGCCGGTGACGTTTTCGTAGTAGCAGCGAATGGCGACGACCCAGTGTTCGGGATCGTGGTTGTAGAGGCCGGTTTTGCGGGCCACAATGGAGTTGAAGCCGTCGCAGCCCAGGATGAGGCGGCCGTGGAATTCGAGAGGCGTGTTGTCCTGTTTGCCTCGGACGCCGGTGATGTGATCGTTTTCGGTGATAAGGTCCTGAACGGTGAAGCCTTCTACGCATTTGTGGACGGCTTTTTTTGCTTCCTGAAACAGGAAATCGTCGAAGATTTCACGCCGAATGACAAAGCCTTCCATGGGCATGACCTTGCCGGTAAGCCCATCCTGGAAGTTGTAGCGGTTTAAAGGGATGCGGGCGTTGACATGACCGGGGCTGCCAAAGACTACTTCGTGGATGGCGGCTCCGGGGAGTTGGGCGACCCGGTTGAGTAGTTCGAGGTCGTGGAGGACGGAGACGACTTTGCCGGAAAGCGCATCGCCACAGATTTTGTCGCGGGGGAACCGGGCTTTGTCGAGCAGCAAGGTTTTGAGGCCGTGGCGCTGCGCGTAGAGGGCAGCGGTTGCTCCTGCAGGGCCTGCGCCGACAATGATGAGGTCGTAGGTCATAAAGAGGTGTCAAAAGGGTTGTGTTTGCTTTCCATCGGGCTTTCAAACATATCTGGATCGAGACCAGGAGTCAAGGAAGAAAGCCTTTGTGTGCGAAAAACCGAACGTTTTTGCAGATTGTTTCGACTTTTTAAGGCGGTCAAAGGCTGTTGGACTCGGAACCAGTTGTGTTCCCTTCCGGGAAAGGGCTGGCAGTCCCCCAGGAGGGGTGAGGAACACTGGCTTTTCCGGGCCCTCCGTTTTTGATCTGAGATTGAAATAGATCCTCGGAGAAAGGTTTATGCTTTTCCCCGGGAATTTTTTATTTTGGGTCTGGGAAAAGCCTGTCAGGAATTGTACCGATTTCAGAACACTTTGTCCCGAATTCGGTACAAGTCGATGCTACTCTATTTTCGAATTTGCTGGGGGTTATAATAATTTATATCACAAAAAAATAATATGTTACGTTTATTTTTGGAACAATTTTCAATTTTGGTACACAGGTTGCAATTGTGTTTGGGCGAATACAGCCGCCGCAGACCCCTTACAAGCGAGGTAAACGATGGATCTCAAAGGCGCAAAGATTCTGCTGGTAGACGACACGCAGGCCAATCTAGATGTGTTGTGTCAGGTATTAGAACGCGAGGGGTACAGCATTTCTATAGCCCCCAATGGCGAAATTGCGCTGCGCATTGCCGGACGCGTGATGCCCGATTTGATTTGAGAGTCAAAAATCAGCACCGCTGAAAATCAAGGACTTACACAAAAAAGTCGCACATCGCGTGTTCTCAAAGCACCGCACATCAAGGTGCCATATCCTGAACAAATTCTTTAAAGGTCCTGTCGCAGATAGAGGTGGATATGTCCAGGAGCCTCATCCTGTCTCTGAGTATTCTATCGGTTGTCTTTACTCCGAGTCTACTGCAGGCGCAAACGACCGGA
>JAPUJS010000218.1 GCA_027296045.1 bacterium
GGACTTCGGCATTCTTTTTTGAAGTGTGAAAAAGCCGAAGCCCTGACGGGGCCTCGGCTTTTTTTGTGATCTTACAAACGTTCCTTCACCAACGGTTCGAGTTCCTCAAATTCTGGGAAGCGCCCTTCTTTGAGCTTGGAGTAGACAAGGTCACCGTTTATGGTGACTTCGTAACGACCTCCCGTTGAAGGGATGAGAAGAAAACTTTCGATGTCCTGCTTGAATTCAACCAACAATTTTTCCGCCATACTGACGGCTTTGGGTTCATAGCTTCAAGAAGCACAATATTCGAGTTCGATCTTGGCCATGGGATCACCTCCTTCCCGTTTCAGATATGGGATCTTTTCGCTCTTAAATCGATGCAGCATTGGTTGTTTTTGTAAAAAAATTGGACGTCTTTTCGAGCAAAAAGTCTGCGAGTTGCTTTTTGTGGAGTGTTGTGTTCAATACACCAGCGGCCTGAAAGATGTGATGCCAGAGGTGGGCACATTCGTCGCCCGCGAGGTGTTGATCGACGTTTTGAACGAATGTTTCGGCCTGTTGACGGTCTTTTGGAAACGGGTAACCGGCTGTGCGAAAGAAGTCGCCGACATATTCATAGTGCTGCTCGCGGTCCTCCTCTGCGCACTCGGGTGTGCCTTGCTCGGCCGCCTGGATCAGATGGTAGCCGAAGTAGGCCATGGCCGGGTTGGAGATTCGGTGTTTGCCCTGTCGGGTTTCTGAGTGTGCGCTCCGAATGGGCGGGCCGGGCCAGTAGACCAGGTCCCGTGGGCGCTCGACGCGTCGGTCAAAGCCGAATCCGTCCAGGATAAAGCTGCTGGTGGACCGAATGGTGAGCGGCAAACGTTTTTCTGAAAACCGATCGGGCATTCGGGCCAGGGCTTCTGCCGTGAAGGCGGGAATGCCAAACAGGGCGCTGTAGGCGTAGAGAAAGATGCGGTTTGCCCGCTCTGTTGGGAGCCAGAACAGGTCGCCGAGGCGTCGGGCCAGGGTTTCCAGTTTGCCTTCTGCAAAATACACCGGCGTCATGTTGGGGGCACGGACCCTGGTTTTGCCGACCTCAAAGGTGTCCACCTGCTTTTGGATCTGTTTTAGGGCGGTTTGTTGGTCCAGGGTCAGGGGCATCTTTCTTCCTTATTTTTGAGCCCGATGCGCGTCTAATATAATCAACATCGGTGGATTGTCAATTCACTTGACGGTTTATCAGAGGGGACTTAGATTGCGCCCTTGTTTGGGTAAATAGAACTTTTATGGAGGAGTGTCTGATGGCGTCGACGGTGGATGCAATATACGAAGATCTGATCAAGCGTGTGAAAGAGGTTTCGGTTTTGGGATCATGTGCGGGCGTGTTGGGATGGGATGAGCAGACCTATATGCCCAAAGGGGGGGCTGCACACCGGGCAGAACAGCATGCTTTGTTGGCGGGATTGATTCATGAGCGCATAGTGGATCCAGCCATTGAGGCGCTTTTAAATCGGGTGGAAGATACCGAGTTTGTTGCAGAAGCACATTCCGTGGCCGCCGTAAATGTGCGGGAGATCCGGCGGGAATATGACCGAATGGTGAAACTCCCCCGGTCTTTGGTGGAAGAATTGGCCCGTGTGACAACCCTTGCCCAGCAGGCTTGGAGGGAGGCGCGTGAGAAATCGGATTTCGAGCATTTTCGGCCCCACCTGGAGAAGGTTCTGGAATTGAAACGCCAGGAAGCAGCCGCTTTGAATACGGGGGGTACGGCCTATGATACGCTTTTGGATGAATATGAGATGGGAGAGACAACCGAAAATCTGACGCGGGTTTTTTCGGTACTGCGCGATGAGCTTGTCGAACTGGTGGGGGCGATTCAGGATTCGGGAAGGCATTCCGATGTGTCGATTTTGCAGCGGGAATATCCGGTGGCCGATCAGGAGGCTTTTGGCAAGGCGGCTGCCGAGCAGATCGGATTCAATTTTGGGGCGGGTCGGCTGGATGAGACGGTGCATCCTTTTTGCAGCGGACTTGGACCAGGAGATACGCGGATTACAACCCGCTATGACCCCCATTTTTTCTCTCAGGCCTTTTTTGGTATTTTGCATGAGGCCGGTCATGGACTGTACGCCCAGGGGTTGAATACAGAACATTATGGCACGCCGATGGGCGATGCCGTGTCGCTGGGAATTCACGAATCTCAATCTCGAATGTGGGAAAATTTCGTGGGACGCGGACAGGCGTTTTGGGATCACTTTTTCCCAAAGGCGCAGAAGGCATTTCCAGATGCATTGCGGGATGTGTCTCAAGATGATTTCTATCGGGCCATGAACCATGTAGAGCTGTCGTTTATACGCGTGGAAGCCGATGAGGCGACCTATAATTTGCATATTTTGTTGCGCTTTGAAATGGAGCAGGCTTTAATCGACGGTGATCTTCCTGCCGCCGATGTGCCCGGGGTGTGGAACGAGACGTTTGAGAAATATTTCGGGTTGCAGGTCCCGGACGATGCACAGGGTTGTTTACAGGATATTCACTGGAGCTTTGGCGGCATCGGATATTTCCCGACATACACGCTGGGCAATCTCTATGCGGCTCAGTTCTTCGAGCAGGCTCGGGAAGATCTGGGGGATCTGGATGCCCAGTTTGCCCGGGGTGAATTCTCTCCATTAAGAGACTGGCTGACCGAAAAGATCTATCGGCAGGGAATGCGCTATCCGCCCGGGAAACTGGCCGAGATGATTACGGGTCGGCCGTTGAGCCATGTGCCTCTGGTGGACCATTTGAAGGCCAGGTTTGGTCCGTTGTATGGAATTCATGCATGAGCATTTTGCCGGTGATTCTGGATACCGATCCGGGTGTGGACGATGCCCTGGCTATGATGCTGGCACTGTCGTCTCCAGAATTGGAAGTTTTAGGTGTTTCTGTCGTGAGCGGCAATGTGCCTCTTGCGACTGGAACAGAAAATGCATTGAAGGTTCTGGGATTGATGGGACGGACCGATATTGGCGTGTATGTGGGAGCGGATCGACCTCTGGTGCGCGACCCGGTTTATGCCAAAGAGGTACATGGAAATACAGGGTTGGGGCAGGCAAGGTTGGCAGATCCCGGTGTGGCTGTGGCAGGAGATGGGGTGGCGTTTCTGGTGGAAACGTTGACAGATCGTCCGGGAGAGGTGATGTTGATCGCGGTGGGTCCGTTGACCAATCTGGCACTGGCCGAGCAACAGTCGCCCGGGGTGTTGCAAAAGGCCCGACAGGTGGTTGTGATGGGGGGGGCCATTCGAGAGCCGGGCAATTCGACACCTGCGGCGGAGTTTAATTTTTATGCCGATCCCGATGCCGCACGATGCGTTATCCAGTCCGGTGCCCAAGTGATGTTGGTGCCTTTGGATGTGACACATCAAGTGATTTTGGGGCGTGAGATGCTGGAAAAAGAAGTGGCATCCCAAAATACCGATCGCTCCCGATTTTTGATGGATGCGGTGCAGGATATGTTGCGTTTTGCAGAGCAGACCGGCGGACGTGAGGGGATTTATTTGCACGACCCGCTGGCTGTGGGCGTGGCTGTTGCGCCGGAATTGTTTGAAGTGGAGACCATGCGATTGGATGTGGAGACACAGGGGGAGTTGACGGCGGGGCAAGTGGTGGCGGATTTGAGGGAGATACGGGAGGAGATACGGCAAGGAAGGAAAGTGCATTGCACGATACGGGTGGATTGTGAGCGGTTTTTGGGGTTGTTTTTAGGGCGTGTGTTGGGGAGAGGGTCTCTTTCGTGAAAGCAATCATCATCGGTGCCGGCCGGGGCGAACGCCTTATGCCCCACACAAAAGATGCTCCTAAGTGTTTTGCCAGAGTCAAAGGATCCAGCATTTTAGACTGGGGACTGAAAGCCCTTCACGCAGGCGGCCTGGACGATGTCGTATTCATTGGCGGCTATCGCATTGAGTCGATTCAGGAAGCGTATCCGGCGTTTACATTTTGTCACAATGCCGATTGGCCCCATAACAATATTTTAATCTCGTTAATGCATGCCGAGGCGCATATGGCCGATGGGTTTGTGTGCGCCTATTCTGATATTCTTTATACGCCAGGTATGATCGCGCAACTGATGGATAGCCCGCACGATATCACCCTGGTGTGCGATACGGCGTGGCGGGAGCGATACGTGCAGCGGACCGAGCATCCGGAGTGGGACGCCGAGAAGATGGCGGCAAAGGGAGACCGGGTGGTGGCGATCAATCGGACGATGGAAAGTGAAGAAGCAAGGGGAGAATATATCGGGGTGGCCCGTTTTACTCCCGATGGCGCTCGGGTGTTCCGGGAGGCGTTTCAGGAGGCACGGAAGCAGTATGACGGGAACCCTTTTCGGGCGGCGAAGACGTTTCAGAAGGCGTATTTGATCGATCTTTTGCAAGAGATGATCGAGTCGGGTCTGGCCATTCACCTGGTGGAGACACGGGGCGGGTATATGGAGATTGATACCAACCAGGATTTTCAGATTGCGCGGAAGGAGTGGACAGGATGAGCGATTTGTTTCCGGCAAGTATCGTGGGCAGCATGCCCCGGTCGCAGTTTGTGCGGGATTTACTGGATCTCGAACATGCACCCGAAGATCCAGCGGTGCTGGAGAAGCAGCTGGATGCGGCGGTGGATTATATTGTGGCCCTGCAAGAGATGGCGGGGTTGGATGTGGTTTCCGATGGGGAGTATCGGCGGCGGTCTTATATTGGGATTATTGCCGATGTGGCAGATGGATTTAAGCTGGAGCGGAAGGATGGGCTGTGGTGGCACACGGTGGTGGATGAGATGACGGTGGCCCGACCGGGGTTGGCGGCCCAGGAAGCTCGATATTTGCGGGCTCGGACCGACCGGAAGATCAAGGTGTGTTTGCCATCCCCCTATCTTTTGGGACAGCGGATGTGGGATCCGGAGGCATCGAAAGGGGCGTATCCAACGCGCGAAGCGTTTATGCAGGCCCTGGTGCCCATCTTGCGGGGTGAACTGGAGCATTTGCGGAATGCGGGTGCCGATATTGTGCAATTTGACGATCCCCACCTGTGTTTGTTTGTGGACGACCGGGTGCGATCGCAATTTGACGATCCGGATCGGGAGATCGATCTGTGTGTGGATTTGTTAAACCAGATTATGGATGGAGTGGATGGGGTGACCAGGGCGATTCATCTGTGTCGGCGGAATAAGGGCCGGGAGGGCTGGGTTGGGGAAGGGGGATATGGGCCGATTTTGGGGGCACTACAGAAACTGGGTGTGGATCAATATGTGATGGAGTTTACCATTCCCGTTGCGGGCGATCTGGCGGTGTTGCAGGACTTGCCCGAGGGGTGTGAGGTGGGATTGGGGTGTGTGGACTGTCGGGGGGAGGTTGTCGATCCGGTAGAGACGATTGTCACGCGGGTAGAACAAGCACTGGATTATTTGCGGCCCGATCAGATTTTTTTGAATCCCGATTGTGGGTTCGCGCCCGGCAATGCGGCCGATATCCCGATTGATGAAGCCTATGCCAAGCTGTGCAATGAGGCGAAGGCGGCTCAGATTTTGAGGGAAAAGTATGGTTGATCGGGATTGGAGATGTCTATTCCGGAGATGATTTTTCCGAGCCCAAGCCCAGACCCTCTCCCACTTGTGGGAGAGGGATGTCTGAGGGTTGCCGTTCAGGCGCCCGAAGACGGGGAGAGGGCCCCCTGGCCGGGTGGTTTCAGCGTCCCTGGGAGATGCGAAGGTAGGACTCGTAGCGCGCTAATGGGATTTCTTCGGCGGAGACGGCTTCTTTCAGGGCGCAGCCGGGTTCGTGGATGTGGGTGCAATCTCGAAATCGGCATTGGCCCAGGTAGGGTCGGAATTCGATGTAGAGATCGGGCAGTTCATGGGATTCGATTCCCCAGAATCGGAGCTCTTTGACACCGGGGATATCGCCTACCAGGCCGCCGCCTTCCAGGGCAATCAGTTCGGTGTGGGTGGTGGTATGGCGGCCTTCTCCAGTGGCCGCGCTGATTTCGCCTGTGCGAAGTTTCAGGCCCGGCTGGAGCCAGTTGAGCAGGCTGGATTTGCCGACGCCGGATTGTCCCATCAAGAGGGAGGTCCGGTGTTGGAGCAAGTTCTGGAAGGATGCTTTTCCCAGGTTCGAGACGGTGCTGGTATAGATGATTTCATATCCGATTTGTTCGTAGAGGGCGATGGCTTCGCGGGCCCTCTCTTCGGTTGTGAGGTCGATTTTATTGAGACAGATCACTGCCGGAATGCCCTGCCATTCGCCCAGGGCCAGCATGCGGTCCAACAGACTCCAGTCGGGGTCGGGTTCGGCAGTGGAGACCATAGGAATGACCTGGTCGATGTTGGCGGCCAGGATTTGTTCTTTTCGTCCGGTTCCCGAAGCCCGACGGGAAATCTTGTTGCGGCGTGGCAACACTTCGTTGATGCGCCCGGTGTTATTGTCGCTTTCCTCAAATTCGACCCGATCGCCGATGGCTACCGGATCGACCACTTGAACCCTGCGGACACGCTGCACCCGGCGGCGTCTGGATCCGGGGTCGGCTTCGGGATAGGTCAATTCTTTGCGCAATCGGCTGGAGATGGCGCAGTCGATCAACCGGTCGCCGACGGCGACGTAGTAGTGACCGCGGTATTGTCGGATGACGGTGCCTTGCATTGTTTCACTCAACGGCTCTGCCCTTTTGGTCCAAACTGGGTTGGGTCATCGATTTCTTTGAGCTGGATTAAGGCGTCCATGGGTTTGTTTGCCACAGGCAGGAGTTGGTTGGCCCGGGTGTGGGTGATGGGGCGGAGACGGCTGCCCGGTGTCGCCACAGAGGATGAAGGCTTTCATGTAGGGATGTTCCTTCCAGGATTGAAATGCATAACTTTATGAGAAGTCTATGGTTATTAGGGGCAGATGAAGGATATGGGGGACAAAAGGCTTTGTCAAGGTCTTTCAGGCAAACCGATCCGTTTGGCATGTAAAAAGGCGGGATCTAATACCCACTTCAGATCCCAATGTTGTGATAGGTCAATTTTCCCTGCGAGTGGAAAATGGACCTATTTTTGCAAATAACTGATAAATATATATTTATATAAAATAAATTCGTATATATTGCATTACTCTGTGCAGTTATGACGCCATTTTGTGTTTTAATTCGGTATACTATCCTGCCTTTTCTATTACACTCCTGCGGACTAAAGGTTTCAAGAGATCATTATTTCAGCAGCATGACCTGATGCACTTTTGAAAAGTCTGGAGCAGACATACGCGCCAGATAAATACCGCTGGCCACTGGCTGTCCATCGGCGTCTTGGCCGTTTCACATGAATTATTGCTCATACACGGTCCCAAAGAGATCGGCGAAGCGGATGAAGTCGGGGAAGCCGATCTCGCCGTTGTCGTCGAAGTCGAATTCGGGGCGGTAAACGTCTTCGGTCTGGTCGGAGCCGAAGGCGTTGGCAAACAGGACGAAGTCGGGAAATCCGACCTTGCCGTCATTGTCGAAATCGCCGGGGTTGAAGGGCAACTGGCCGGCGACGAAGGATTCGGGCACCATAAACGGTCCGGTGAAAATGCCGTCGAAGGCCCGAGCACGCCAGTAGTAGGTGATGCCGTCTTCTAAAGCTCTGTCGATCTGCCAGGCGGTGGCGTCCTCCTGGTTGGTGCCGGCTCCCTGGATGATTTCTAAGATTTGTGTGACGATCTGTTCAAAGGCTTCGTCGAGTGCAACCTGGAACACATAGGTGAGCGAGACGGGGCTTTTTGCGTTTTGCACCACGAGCAGGGGTTGCAGGAGATCGCCTTCGCGGGTGAGAGATTGCGGTGCAGTGGGCAATCCTGAGCCGTCGGGGATGGCCGAGGTGGTGGGCGAGGGGTCGCTCGTGTTCGAGGCGGCGTCCACGGCCAGGACGGCGTAGCGGTAGGTGAGGGATGCGTCCAACCCGTCGTCGCGATAGGGAGGACCGGGCACCAGGGTGACAAAGGGTGCCAGATCCCCGTCGCCTGTGGCTCGGAGGATGTCGTAGCCTGCCACATCGGCTTCGGGGGAGAGCGTCCAGGTGAGCACCACCTCGCCGAGTGCACCTCGGGCGACCACCTCCTGCGGCACACCGGGTGGGGTCTCGTCTTTTCCTGCCTGGGTCTGGAAGGTCAGGATGGGAGAGCGAGTGGGTCCGTTGCCACTGCGGTCGATGGATTCGATCTGGAACGAATAGGCCGTGGCGGCCTTCAAGTTGGTGAGCGCCACCTCGTGGGTGAGCACGTCCTTCGCAGAACCGGTCACCAGACCCAGGGCTTCGGCGCCGAGGTCTTCGCCATACTTCACCGCACTGTCGGACAGCTCATTTGTCGTCCACCGGATCTGAGCTGAGACATCGGTCAAGGCTACGGCTTCGGGCATCTCCACCAACTCGGGAGGCGTGCGGTCTGGCGCGGCGTCGGTGATGAAGGTGAAGGCTTCGCTTACAGTAGGACCGTTGCCTGCCGCATCGGTGGCGCGCACCAGGTAGCGATAAGTGGTCTCGGGGAGGAGATTGGTCAGACTTACCTGATGGGCCGTCACGAAGTCGGGGGCTGCCTTCTGGTTGTCGAGAGCCCCGGTGCCGAAGACCAGGAAGGTGCCGGCGCCTTCGTCGGTGCCCCAGGAAATCGTGGCCGACCGCTCGGTCTTGTAGATCACTTCGGGCGCTGCCACAATCTGCGGTGGCGTCTCGTCTACGGCCAGCGCCGTCTTGGTCAGGGCGATTCTGCTTACGGTCTCGCCGTTGTCTGCCGGATCTGTCGAAGCCACCTGATACTGATAGGACGTGGCCGGACTCAGGTTGGTGAGCACCATCCGGTGGGTCAACACATCCTGACCCTGTTCCAGACGTGAGGTCAACCCGTCCTCGCCGAAGCGCACCACACTGTCAGAACTCTCGTCTGTGTCCCACTCGATGGTCAACGAGGTGGACGACGAGGAGATCACGTGGGGACCCTTGAGAATCACTGGAAGCTGAGTGTCGGGTTGAAGGGCGGTGAAGAAAGAGCCATCGCCGCCGGGAGGCTGGACGAGCTTGGTGACCACCCCGGGCTTGGCCACAAAGCCCTGAAGCGTGCCGGCCACCACCGTGTTGCCTGACCCATCGGCAGACTCGATGCGGAAGAAATAGCGCGTGCCTTTGGTCAAGCCTGTGACGGCCACATTGTGAGACGTGACCAGCAGGGGACTGGTGACCGGCGGATCGGGATCGGTCAGGAAGCGGTCCACGGGTCCAAACACCACTTTAGAGGTGGCCGGTTCGTCGGAGATCCACGTCACGGTGGCCTGGATGTCGGAGGCGTAAGTGATCGAAGGACCTTCCAGGATCACGGGCGGGCTGTTGTCGGGCACGCCAGGGGTGCGCACCCGGCCGCCGGACTTGCTGACCCTGTTGCCGGCTGCATCGGTGGAATGCACGGTGAGGGTATACTCGGTCTCGGGGGTGAGCCCGGTGACCTGGACCTGGTGGTAGAGCACAGCCTCCGAGCGGGAGGTGAGCACACTGTTCATCTCCACCTCGGTGTTGGCGGCTTCGTTCGTGGTAAAGGCGATGAGTGCAGAGGTGGGTTTTACGTCCAGCGCAGTGGGTCCCGAGGTGACCACAGGAGCCACCCTGTCGGGCAGGGCCAGGGTTCTGAAGGTCTTCACCGCACTGATCAGTGGACCGTTTTTGGCGCCGTCGAAGGAGAGGACCTGGTAAAAGTAGGTCGAGTCGGCTTCCAGCCCCGTCAGGTCGATCTCGTGGACCTGCTTCAAGGTGGCTTCAAACGCGCTCTGGACATCCGACAGGTCGGCCTGGGAAAGCGCATAACGCACCCGGCCGTCTGAAGGCTCGCTCAATGCCCACTGGATCTGCACAGACGTCTGTTGGACAGAAACTGCAACAGGACCCCACACCAGAAACGGCGGGGTCTTGTCCGGGGCCTTCAACGTGCTGAACGTGAGCGTCTTGCCTGCTTCCGGCCACCCCGTCGGACCGTTGCCCTTCACGTCGGTGGAACGCACCCGGTAGTAATGGAGGGTCCCCCCTTTCAATCCGGTGGCCGTCACATTGTGGTCTAACGAAGGGGTGGTGGATCCGAAGGTCCTAACAGTGGAGAAGTCGGCCAGGGTATCCACGTCCACGAACTGGTCTGCCAACTCGTTGGTGGTCCACACGATCTGGGCTTTGTTGTCGGTGGCAGACAGCACCACGGGCGGACCCGTGATCTGGGGGGCTATCTTGTCGGGCACCGCCAGGGTCAACACGTCGGACAGGGAACGTTCCAGTAGGTTGCCAGCCGCATCTTTGGAACGGATCTTAACCGTATAGTTGGTGGAGGCCTTCGCGCCCAACACCGTCACCCGGTGGAAGATGGCATGGAGGGGGTCCACCACCAGGAGAGCGCCCACAGGCTGGATCGGGGTAGACATCGGAGTGGCTTCCACTTCGCTGGTGCTCGCCTCGCCGGTCCCCCACTCGACGGTGAACCCGTCGGCGCCTATATTGGTGTAGACAGGCTGGGCAGTGAGCACAGGAGGCGTCAGATCGGGGGCGATTTTGGTGGTGAAGGTGTTCTCGCCGCTGATGCTCTTATTGCCAGCAGCGTCTATATTCACCACTTTATACTTGTAGGCTTTCCCGGCCTCCAGGCCGATGAGCCGGTGGGCGTGGTCTAAGGCGGGCGATCCTGTCAATGGGGTACTCGGGGAAGCCGCCGATAGGTCAGGGCTGTCGTAGATGACCCTGGAGAAAGCCCCTTCGTCTGATTTCCACGACACCGTAGCCTGGGTCTGCGTGATGCCCTGTGCGCCCGGACCTTCCACCACCTCCGGCGCTTTCTTATCCGGCAATTTGAGGGTCTTCAAGACCCCGGTCGCCTTCAACTCGTTCCCTGCCAGATCGGTAGAGATTACCTCAAAGACATAGTCCAGATCCGAGGCCAGACCGCCTAATTCCACAGACAGCGCCACACCGGGACCTGTGGTCACCGACTCGGTCAACGCATCTAACTGCAACCCGTATTTCACCTCTCCCTTAGCAGGCTCATTCACCTCCCACGAGATCCGGGCAGAGATGTGGGTGACCACCACCTCCGGCCGCCTGGCGAAGATGGGCGGGATGATATCCGGAGTGGCGGTGGTGATAAAGGTGACCGGATCACTCACGGTCTTGTTGCCAGCGGGGTCTTGGGCAGTGACCTTGACTGTGTACGGGGTGGAAGCCTTGAGCTGGTCGAAGGAGACGACCTGTTCGAGAGCGGGGATCGAGGCGGTGGCTTCACGGGTCTCGCCGTTGCCAGTGAGTGTGGCCACACCGATGGCCCGTTCGTCGGTGCTCCAGCGCACACTAACAGATCGGTCGGTCACGCCTTCGGCGAGTGCCAGCAGGAACGCAGGCGGTTTTATATCCGGCGCTTTAAGGGTGGCAAAGCTCTGGACGTCACTTTCGCCTGTATTGCCGGCTGCATCTTTGGAGATCGCCCGGTAGTAATACAGGTTTTTTTCAGTCAGCGGGGCAAGCTTTGTAGAATGCGACCGACCCAGCACCACGGCCTGCTTGGACGCCGTGCCCTGCACGCTTGTGCCATCCGACAGGTCCGCCTTCTTGCCGAAGACCACCTCTGTGGTGGCATCCTCATCGCTTTGCCACACGATCCGGGCACTCTCCGTGCCGATGTCCACTGCATCCACCCGGGAGAGCACCGGAGCACGGGTGTCTTTAACCACGGTGAATGTTGAAAGAGGACCCTCCACCGTGTTCGTGCCGTCGGTGACGAGGACCTGCCAGAACCAGGTCTCTCCGAACCTGGCTTGAAAGGCGAAACGGGGTTCAGACAGATCCCTGCCCTTTGTGTTGAGCACATTCGAGACCATCCCCAGCCGCACCGAATACTTGAGGTCTTTGTTGTCCGGGTCCTGGCCTTGCCAGGTCATCACCACGGATCGCGGCACATCGATTGCCCCATCGATCGGGGAAAAAGCCTCGAGTGTGGGTGGATCGTTGACCTCTTTGAAGGCGATCTTCACCTCCACCTCGGTCCTGCCACCGGCCAGGTCTTTAACGGCCAGTGTGACCGACCCTTCGCCGTGCTGCTGCCCACCAGGCGTGGTCTTGAGCTGATGCCCCTGCACCTCGGCGGAGGCTACCGGGACAGCTACGGACACCACCTCATAGGTGAGTTCATTTAGCGTATTGTCTGGATCGCTTACAAACGGGGAGAGGTCCAGTTCGAAGACCGTGTTCTCCACGCCCTGCTGTAAGGGGATCGCAGACACGAGGGGCGGGTCGTTGACCGGGGTGACCGTAACCGTGACCGTGGCAGAAGCCGTCTTGTCTTCGGCATTGCGGATGGTATAGGTGAACTGGTCCTGACCGTTGAAATTTAGCTTCGGGGAGTAGGTGACCTTGCCGTCGGCCGTGACAATAGTAGCGCCGTTCGTCCCGTCCGTGGCACTGGTGATCAGGTTGGGTCCGCTGCCCCCGTCCGAGTCATTTAAAAGCACCTCTATATCGACCGATGTGTCTTCGGCAGTGGTGACCTGGTCATTGCCAGCAGTGGGTGTGCCAGGAGGCGCCTGTACGGTCACGGTGACGGTGGCTGTAGACATGCCCCCGTGGCCGTCGTTCACGGTGTAGGTAAAACTATCCGTGCCGTTGAAACCCCCGTTGGGACGGTAGAACACCGTGCCGTCCGTGTTGATAACGACCTGGCCGTTTTGGGCATTCCCGATGGCACTGACAATCAGTGGGTCGCCGTCTTGATCCGTGTCGTTGTCGCGAACCATAATGTTGATGCTGGCACCGACTGCCAGGGTGATGGCGTCGTCGATGGCCTGGGGCGCCGTGTTGGCACGAATGATAGTGACTTTGCCGTTGGCTGTTGACTCCTTTTCACCGTCGGAAACGGTGTAAGAAAAGCTGTCTTCGCCAAAAAATCCGACATTCGGTGTGTAGACCACATTTTGGCCTTTGATGGTGGTCGACCCGTTGTCGGGAGAACCCACCGAAGAGACGGACAGGGCATTGCCTTCGACATCGCTATCGTTGCTCAAAACTTCGATGGTGACGGCCTGATCCTGGTTGGTGGTGCCGTTGTCGTTGTTGGCGATGGGCGGATCATTGATCGCCGTGACGTTGACAGAGACACCTGCGGTGGCCGTGTTGCCTTTGGTATCGGATATCGTATAGGTGAACTCACCCGAACCGCTGAATTCAAAGTGGGGCGCAAAATTGACCTGGGTGCCCCCCGAAGGGGTCGCCACCCCACCGGTCACATTGGTGACGGAGATGACGGTGATGGCATCTCCGTCGGGGTCCGAGTCGTTGGCAGTCACATCCAGGAGAGAAGGGGTGTCTTCGTCGATGGTGAAGTCGTCGTTGTTGGCGGTGGGCGGATCTTCCACCGGTGTAACAGTGACCGTGAAGGTCTGCGAAACTGTATTGACCCCACCGTTTGACGTGCCTCCGTCATCTGTGACCGTGGCGGTGATCGTGGCGGTGCCGTTGGCATTGGCCAAAGGTGTATAGGTGAGCGTGCCGGTGGTATTGGGGCTGGTGTAAGTGACCGTGGGGTTGGGGATGAGTGATGTGTTGCTGGAAGTGGCGCTAACGGTGAGGGTCTGGCTCTCGTTAGACGCACCGGTGCCAATACCGGAGAGGTTGATGGTCTGAGCACTTGCATCTTCCAGAATGGCTGTAGGGTCAGAAATGGCAGAAAGCGTGGGAATGTCATTCACAGTGGTGACGGTGACGCTAAATGTCTGGGAGACAGTGTTGACCCCACCGTTTGCTGTGCCTCCATCATCTGTGACCGTGACGGTGATCGTGGCGGTGCCGCTCTCATTGGCTACGGGCGTATAGGTGAGTGTGCCGGTGGTATTGGCGCTGGTGTAAGTGACCGTGGGATTGGGAATGAGCGATGTGTTGCTGGAGGTGGCCGTCACGGTAAGAGTCTGGCTCTCGTTGGACGCTCCTGTGCCAATGCCGGAAAGGTTGACGGTCTGGGCACTGGCGTCTTCTAAAATCGATGAAGGATCGGAGATCGCAGAAAGCGTGGGTATGCCATTCACCGAGGTCACATTCACCGTGATGGTGGCCGAGGATGAATTTACGGTTCCGTCGTTCACCAAAAAGGTGAAATCACCCACGCTATTTCCATTGTTATCTGAAGAAGGGGTATAAATCACGCGTCTGGACGCGTCGTTCACCGCTGTATTGGCAGAGGTAATCTGCGTCCCCTTCGTGGTGCCATCACTGGTTTGAAACAGCGATCCGTCTGCAGGGAGTGAC
>JAPUJS010000219.1 GCA_027296045.1 bacterium
GGTGTCCGATGGTCGCACGATTGGAAAAGACGGTCGTTTAATTTCTGCGCAGGCAGGGATCTGGTAAAATGGTTCCAGGTCAAGGGTTAAAACCGTGATATATAACAGCAATCGTGAAATATTACGAGGGATAGGCGGGAATCCGCTCAAAAGCGCAGATTTGGTATCCAACTCGAAAACAATGAAACAGCATAGAGCGGCAGATTGCAGATTTTTCCGTCCCGTTTGAGGTTCAAAAGGGTGGTTCGCGCCAGGCAGGGGGGCGCAAACTGGTCATCATATGACTTCAAGCTTTTGCTACGGGGATTCACGCCGACTTTGACTTCCAGCGGAATAATACCACCCCCTATTTCGCACAGGAAATCCAGCTCCGCTCTCCCTCCTTTGCTACGCCAGTAGAACAATTCCTCCTGCCCTGCCGCAATGAGCTGTTGCGCCACATAGTTCTCAACAAAGGCGCCTTCGTATTCATTAAACAGACGGGTGCCCTGCGCTGACATATCCACCGGCAACTTCGCCACCGCGCCAAGGAGTCCGACATCCAGCATATATATCTTAAAGCTGCTGCGATTCGCATAATATTTGAGCGGATGTTTACTGGTTTCGACAGCACTTACGCGATGAATCAGGCCGGTATCTTCCAGCCATCCCAGGGCGCCTTCATATTCCCTTGCCCTGGCACCTGTTCTGACGGCTGAGAAAACAAACTTCTTGTTCTCTCTGGCCAGATGTCCGGGAATGGAATCCCAGATAAGAGAGAGTTTGGGAATATCGGTCGTAGGGGCATGTTTTGCAAAATCCAGCACATAAGAGTTGATGATCTCCTGGTGTATATCCCGAACGTCCTGATGGCTTCCAGATTCAACAAAATGATGCACGGCTTCGGGCATACCGCTCAAGGCGAACAGTCGAAAATTGTGATTATTTTCACGTTTTACGGATGTAAATTGTGATTATTTTCACAAAATCAGGCGGTTTGACAGAAAAAACCTAATTCGAGTTGCCTGCGCGGCCAATTTTGTCTAAATTTGGGTAGTATAATTCCAAATTGAGGCGCAAAATGGAAGTGGTCAGGCGATTTTTTCATCCACCGCAGGAAAGTTTCTTTCTGTTTGGCCCCCGTGGAACCGGCAAATCCACGCTGGTGAAGGCCCAGTTTGAGCGGTCTCTGTATATCGATCTTCTGGATCCGGAGGTGTTTCGGTCGTTTTCCGCTCGTCCAGAGCGTCTTCGCGAGCGCTTACTCGCTGAGCCCGGTACAACAACTGTCGTGATTGATGAGATTCAGCGAATTCCAGAGTTGCTCGGGTTGATTCACAGCCTGATTGAAGAGAAGGCTGGATGGCAGTTTGTGCTAACCGGATCGAGTGCGCGGAAGCTGAGACGGGCAGGTGTGGATTTGCTTGCGGGACGGGTCTTGCTGTACACGCTGCACCCGTTTATGGCTTCAGAACTGGGCGATCGGTTTTCTTTTGATCATGCCCTGCAAAGAGGCTTGCTTCCAATTGTGCTGGACGCACCCGATCCGGTTCGGGTTCTGGAGACATATGCCGCCCTCTACCTGCGGGAAGAGGTTCAGATGGAAGGACTTGTGCGGAATGTCGGGAATTTTTCGAGGTTTCTGGAGGCTGTCAGCTTTTCGCACGCCTCTTTGCTTAACATCAGTAATGTTGCCCGTGAGTGCAGCGTTGAACGCAAAGTAGTGGAAGGGTATGTCCAGGTCCTGGAGGATCTGCTCTTGAGTTACCGCCTCAACGTGTTTACAAAACGCGCCAAACGGGCTTTGGTTGTACATCCCAAGTTCTACCTTTTTGACGCCGGGGTTTATCGGTCTCTACGTCCCAGAGGACCCCTGGACCGCCCCGAAGAGATTGACGGTCTTGCCTTGGAAGGCCTGGTGGGGCAGCATCTCCGGGCGTGGATTGCCTATTCGGGTGGGGATTGTTCCCTATTTTTCTGGAGAACCCGATCGGGTTCTGAAGTGGATTTCGTGGTGTACGGTTCCGAGGAATTTGCTGCAATTGAGGTCAAAAATGCCGCTCATATTCGCTCGCGGGATTTGAAGCCGCTGAAATCCTTTCAACAGGACTATCCCCAGAGCAAAGCATATCTCCTTTACAGGGGTAAAGACCGGCTTATGAGAAATGGTATCCTGTGTCTGCCGTGCAGTGAATTTCTCTCTCGCCTTCAACCAGGACAATCTCTGGAGACCTGTACAGGCGGCTAAAGTGTGTTTGAGCGCGCCCCGATTCAATAACAGACGGTTTGACAGCCGGTCTGTGGCGTAATGATATCAACAAAAGGGACAATCATGAAGCGACGACGGGGTCTTTCACTTCGATAAGGGATTGTTCGGAACGCACAGAGTAATGAAAAAATCTGCATCAATTTTTATATAAATTTATATTTATTATATATTTATTGAAATAGAATAATTTTCCCTTCGAAGGAAAAATTATTCTATCACGATACTTTGATCGGCACGAGCACACACACGAATGCAGTGATTTGTCGAAGAATCATACAAATCTCCTTGCCGGATGAGTTTCTTCTATCCGAGTTACTCGAAATCGATGGTGAAGGCCCCGTTTTCGTAAATAAGCTCATCGTCGGCATAGAGCTTTCCGCCTTCCCGCATATCGCAGATCATGTCCCAGTGGACCTGGGATTGATTGGTGCCCCCGCTGTCGGGATAGGACATGCCCACGGCCATGTGAACGGTGCCCTGGATTTTCTCGTCGAAGAGGGTGTTGCGCGTAAAGCGGGTAATGCCAGGGTTGGTGCCAATGGCAAATTCTCCAAGGATCCGTGCGCCTTCGTCACGGTCGAGGGTTGCGAGAAGAAAATCTTTGCCCTTTTGAGCCGCCGCTTTTACGATCCGTCCCTTCTCAAACCACAACTGCGCATCGGTGACCTCGTTGCCCTGGTGGACGGCAGGGTAGGTAAAGCGTACGTGTCCTTCGGTTTCGGTTTCGATCGGGCCGGTAAAGACCTCGCCGTCCGGGAAGTTTTCGCGTCCGGCACAGTTGATCCATTTTCTGTCTTTGACACCCACCGTCAGGTCTGTGTCTTTTGCAACCAGGCGAAGGGTTTTGACCCCGTTGAGATACTGGACCAGGTGTTCCTGTCTGGCTTCCATGTTTTTCCAGAACCCGATCGGGTCTTCGGAGTCGGGCAGGCAGGCATGGTAGACGAATTCGGCATAGTCTTCAAAGGCCATATCGGCGTCTTGGGCAAATGCCTGGGTCGGAAAGAGGGTGGCCACCCATTTGAACTCGCCCTTTGCGGCGCGTTCGAAAAATCGGTCCTGGATCGGTTGATTGGCTTTTCCTCTAAGGGCAAGCTTTTCAGGGTCAAACTGGGTGCCTTCCCGGGTATTGCTGGAGGCGGAAATGGCCAGAAGGGCGTCATATTCTTCGGTGACCAGGCGGCTCATGGGTTGGATCCATTGAAGCTGTTCGTCATTTGCCTCATCCATGAAGATTTTCTCCAGACCGGGCAGGCCGATCTGAGGCGTGACCAAGGCACCCGCTCTTAAGGCGGCTCGATAGGTTTCCTGGATGAGGGGCTCGGCGAGGCTTTCACCCCGGATCAGAACCTTTTGGCCCGGCTGGATGGATAGGGAGTAGTTGACGAGGACATCGGCAATCTGGACAATACGGTTATCGGGCATCGGGAGTTCCCTGGGGGTCATTTGGGTTTTCCATCTGGATGAGCGTTTCTTCCTGGCCGGGAACAGGTGGCTGGACCGCGAGGCCGATCTTTTTGTTTTTGAAGATTTTGATCCGGTAGGTCGTTTCGGGCGTGAGTTTTACGTTCAGACCCGATTGCAAAAGCGTTCCCTGCCAGGTGGATGTGCTGCCGGCTCCGATGACTTGCAAAGTATAAAAATCGTCTGAGACAATGGGAAAGGCTTTGGGAAAACCGCCATAAAAGGGCTGGAGATCCGGTAGATGGTCGGCGGGAAGGGCGATTCGGTCAAATAAAATTTCCCCCTGCCAGGAAATCTTGGATTGTAACGCAACAAAGAGGGTATCTGCTTGAAGGGAGACTCCAAATTGCAGATCGGGATGCCAGGGATGGAGGCGGAGTCCGCCGGTTTTGTGCCAGGCATAGGAGAGCCATTCTTGAATCCTCTCTAGCGGCGGCGGTTCTGCCCGATTTTTGGGCACCGGGACGAGTCGGTCCAACGCGATCAGCAGATCGGTTTTTTGCGTTGGATCTGTCAGCAAGTCAAAGGAAAAGTGGACAAGATTTTGCAGTTCGGCCATTCGGATGGGGATTTTACCGTTTCGGCGGGTTCTGCTGGCGATTAATTGAGAAGGCAGACTTTTCAGGAGGGACCGAACGGGGGCTGAGTAACTGCTATTGCCGGTGAGCTTGCCGAAAAGAGCAGACAGGTGGGCCAGTTTCGCCCAGTGCGGAGAACGATTTTTGCGGTCGGTCGTATACCCCCCTCTGCCGTCCGGTTCAATGGCCCGATAAAAGAACCCGCTGGGGTCCACTCCATGGCTATACAGGACGTCGAACATCCGAGCGAGTGTGGGGCGGTAAATCAGGGCGCGGTCCGATGCTTTCAGGGTTTCGACCGTGTAGAGAAGGATGAGGCCCTCCAGAATCGAAACGCCCGTCTGGTCAAGTACCAGGCGGGATACGCGGGCTTTGTCGGTCGCAAAATTCCAGCGCTGGGCGGGAAGACCGCCGTTTCGCGGCAGGATATTCAGGCAATAGACATCGCCAATAGACCGGGCGTATTCCAGGTAGTGTTCGTTGCCGGTCCAGAGCGTGAGCCAGACCAGGAGGGTCAGGAATTGGCCATTGATTTCGGCATATTCCGAGGGGGGAATCGCATCGCTTTGTTGGGAACGAACCGACAACAGCAGGTCATCGGCCAGTTCTTGAAGGCGATCTTGCCAGAGGTCTGGACCAACCACCTGGGTGATGGGGATCAGTCCTCGGGCGGCATAAGCAGAGGCACCCGCGAGGATTCTCGGCAACTCAAGCTGGGGGAATAAGAAGGTTTGCGTTTTCAGGTCGAAGTCATCTGGAAGGCTGTGCAGGCGACCTGTGTATTGGCGTTCGTCCCGGAGGGTGTTTTTCAAGGAGCTGTCGAAGCGATTCCTATCGGTCAGGTAGGCAGACAGGACCAGCGTTGGATAGAATTGAGCGGCGGTTTCTGCAACGGTCCAGTGGTTCTGGTCATTTGCAGACATCAGGGCAGGCGAGGCGGTGGGATGGGCTTGCTGGGTCAGAAATTGGTGGACGGCTTTCAGGGCTTTTTGGGCCTGCAGGCCGTTTTCAAGTGCCGTCTCAAAATGGAGGGCTTCGGTTTGTGCCCAGGCCTGGGAGGCGAGCAGGACAAATGGGAGAACCGCCCTGTACAATCGAACCGATATCATGCCAGAACGGCCCTGCAATCCTCCACTTCTTTTTCGAGGTTGCTTGAAAGGTCGTTGTCGTTTAGGGTAATTCTGTCGGCCTGTTCCCCAATGTAAATTCCAATACGTTGTCTCTTTTTGCCGGTATCTCCCACACGGTTTGATTGAAATAGGAGGTCGTGGGTTTCTCCCAGGATACGTATGCCGTAGCCTTCTGTTTCATTGCCGTTGTCTAAGATTTCATTGTTTTCGAAATGGTTTCGATGTCCTGCCATCGGTTCGGATTCGTTGCGGAAGAGAATGCCTTCCCGGGCATTGCTGTTTGCCCGATTGTTGCGGAAGAAATTGTCCGTATCTTTGTGGCCGATAGAGATGCCAGTTTCGCCGTTGTGGAGCAGGTTATTGTGTTCAAAGACACCGTGTTTTACCCGCCAGCATAGAAAGAGGCCGATGCGACCGTTTTGGGTTGAGGTACAGTTTCGAATCGTCGGGTGTTGGCTCCCACTGCCCGGGTGCAGGCCCAGGTGCGTGTTGCCGGTACAGGTGCAGTTTTCAACGGTGACATGTTGACTTTGTTGAAAGCTGATGCCGTCGCCGTGATAGTTTTCGACGCGACAATCCCGAATCTGGGTCTGGTGCCCGCGGTAGAGAAAGATGCCGGCACCCCGACATCCGTTCATGTGGGGATTGTTTTCTTTATTGCCCACAACGCTAAGATTCTGGATGCAGACATTCTCCAGGTGATACCCACTGATGACGGGAAAGGTGGTTGTTGCCCTGGCATGGTGGTGTACCATATAGTCGGCGCCCATGGGGACGTTGAGACCAAAGGTATTGCCCTTTGCCCATAAAAGGGTGCCGACTGCGGTGTGAAATCCGCCGCTCTTGTCGTCGGTGATGGTGACGCCATAGCCCGGTTGAAAGCCTGTCGGGTCGGCAAGTGTAATCTGTTCCTCTCCGAAATCGCCATCCAGGGCGAGTGCACTTTCGGCTGCATCGGCTTTGAGGAGCACAGTTTTTTCTCCATGACCTCGAACCGTGATATGGCTGTGGAGGTGGAGAGAATTATACATGGTATAGGTGCCGGGCAAGATTTCTACTTCGCCGCCACCCAGGCCGGCAATATAATCAACAGCAGCCTGGAGTGCCCGGTGGTCGGAGCCGTTGATGTCTGCATTTTGGGGTCCCACGGTGATTTTGAGACCGTCCATAGGTTTGCTCCTTTTGTGTTTGGCCTATCGGATGCGGACCTCTTTGCCGGTTTCGGCGCTTTTCAACAGGCCTTCCATCATTTGCTGTACCTGATAGCCATTTTGCAAGGGGGCATCGCAGGGTTTGCCGTCCAGAATGCATTCGATAAAGTGGGCGGCGATATTGTCCCAGGCTTCGGCGGGGTGCGGAATCTTTACTTCGATGTTTTGAGGGGCGTTGTTTTCGGTGCGATAGAGGGTCAGGGGGCGAAGTTGTGCCCCGGCTTCGTCGCCGAAGATTTCAATCTGAAATTCTTCGGGCTGGTGAGAGGCCCAGAAACTTTCGACCTGAAGGCCGGTTCCGTTTTCAAAGCGGATCATACCACCGGCATAGTCGTCGGCGGCATACTGGGAGGAGATTTTTCGGGAGACCTGGTTGTAACGCCAATACCCTTTTCCTTTGGGGCCGAATTTGGCACCTGCTACGCCGGAGACACTCACGGGTTTCGGACGCCCGAGTATCCACCACACGGCGTCCAGGACATGGACGCCCATATCTCGGAAAGCACCCCCGCCTTTTTGAATAAAGCCCATGTTCCAGGCGGGAATCCCGCTTCGTCTAATACTCCGGGCACGGGCATAATAGAGGTCGCCGAAATAGCCTTCCCGTGCGAGCTTGCCCAAATACTGGCAGGGGTCTGAGAATCGGGTGGACAGGGACATCATGTTGACCACACCGGCCGAATGGGCTGCTTCTACCAGCTTTTTGGCCGCCCGTTCGGAATCTGCAAGCGGTTTGGTGACCATGACGTGCTTGTCGTTTTTGACGGCTTCCAGGGCAACCGGAACGTGCCACTGGTTGGGGGTGCCGACAAAAACGGCATCGATATCGGGGTCTTTGCACATTTTTTTGTAATCGGTGTAGGTTTTGGGGTCATTGGGCAGTTCCTGGGCAAAAGCTTCCATGCGGTCTGAATCCAGATCGCAAAGGGCGGTTACTTCGCCCCGAGGGTTTCGGGACAGGGCTCTGCCGTTGGGCCTGCCGATACCCATGCCGACAATACAACAGCGGACTTTTTGGACCATAGGGTTCTCCGGGTGTGTACTCAGGCACGGATGCCGTGCGCAGGGGATTATTGTTCTTTGATTCGGATATCGTATTTGCCTGGCTGTGTTATTTCTAAGGTGCCGTCTTCGATCATCTGGTGGAGCGGAGAGGGGCCGGATGGGAGGGGGAAGGTGACCAGGCTCCGGGTGCGGGCCGATTCATAAAGGCCCAGCAGGGCTTCGATGGTGGTGCGATTGTTCTGGGCGTTGTTCCGGTGGCTTTCCACCCGGCCTTCGAGCCAGTCCACCAGTTCAAGGGCTTGCGCAGCACCCACGTCTCCGGGCTCGAGTTCTACAGATTCCTGCGAGCCGGTTTCGCCATTGAAGAGGCGGTAGCCCGATCTGGTGTTGATAACAATGCTTCCTTCTGTGCCATGAAATGTCGTGCCCGCTTCGGGGATTTTGGGGTCCGGGAAATCGCTTTCCAGGACGATTCGGGTGCCGCCTTCCAGGCAAATGATACCCCCGCACAGATCTTCAATTGGTTCGTGTCGTTCATAGCGGTCAGTGTTTCGGGAAACATGGCCGAGGGCCCAGAGGGGGGCAGGGTCCTGGAGGATAAATCGAACCGTGTCAACCTGGTGGCTGCTGTTGTTGAATACGCCCCCCTGGCTGGATCGGTGGCACAGGGTGGGCGTGCCAATGGCGCCTTCGGCAATGCGGCGACGGACTTCTTCGTTGATTTTGCTGAATCGGTGGTGATGCCCCAGGGCAATACGCGTATCGTTTTTTCGGGCGGCATCCAGGACGGTGTCGATTTCCTGCAAGCTGCCGGCAAACGGTTTTTCACACAAGATGCCTTTAACCCCTGCGTCGGAAGCGGCAATAGCCTGTTCGGCGTGGCCGATCATCCAGGTGCAGATGCTGGCCAGATCCGGTTTTTCCTGGGTGAGCATGTCCTGGTAATCGGTGTAGACGTTCGGGATTCCGAATTCTTCTGCCCGGCGTTCGGCATTGGCTTCGCTGATGTCGGCAATGGCGACAATATCTACGTCGGGGTGGTCCAGCCAGCCTTTGATGTGGCGGGCCGAAATGCCGCCGGCACCGATGATCACTGCACGGTAGGTGGCCATAGAATGCCCTTTCTGTGGTTTAAGCGCTTGGCTTGAAATGGAGGTCCTGTATTGGATGATCCGTTCAGCCCGGTTCCACGTCGGTAGTATGCTACAATTTCAGGACTTTACCCGTGTCTGCCGCCTCCCGGGCTTTGAGGCAGATA
>JAPUJS010000022.1 GCA_027296045.1 bacterium
AAACGGACCAAATAGGCATTGAACGCCACAAAGGCGCCCAGGCTCAAACTGCCTTCCACAACCCGCAGCCCGCCCAGCCAGAGAATCACCACCATCGACACGCCGCTTAGCAAAAATGTGAAGGGATAGAACAGACTGCTGATGTTAATCAGGTGCCGGTTGCGCGCCACATATTCGTCGTTGATGAGGCCAAAGCGCTCGATTTCAAAGGGACGCTGCACATAGGCTTTCACCACATGTATCCCGCTCAAATTCTCCTGGACCTTGGTACTGATGGCCGCAAACTGCTCCTGAACCCGGCGGTAACCCGTGTGAACCTTCCCGGAGACCCACCGCGTCGAGATGGCCATAATCGGCATGGGCGCCAGGGCATAAATAGCCAGTTGCCAGTCGATGGTACACATCAAAATCAGGCTCAAAACAAAGTTCAGAATGGTCGTGAGAAACATCCGGTAGGCAAAGTAGAGAAACCTCTGGACGGCTTCCACGTCGTTGGTGGCCCGCGCCATTAGATCGCCCACGCGCTGGCCCTGGAAAAAGGCCAGCGGAAGGGTCACCAGGCGGCGCACGTAGGCCGACCGAATGTCGCGTTCTACCAGCCTGGAGACCCGGCCGATATACCAGCGCGTCCCGAAGGACATCCCCCACTGCACCAGGCCCAGGCCGGCCATCAGCGCGGCATACATCCCCAGATCGCCCATCGTGCTGCCCGTAAGCGTTCCGGCTGTAGCGTCAAAGAGCCCGCCTGCATCCAGCCCGGCCTTGGCCGTATCCACCGCCCACTTCAGTATCATCGGGATCGTGGCCTGAACCGCCTCCACACCTAAAAGCATCACCAGCCCCAAAATTACCGGCCCCGGGTAAACCCGCAGGTAGGGCATAAACGGTTTGAGAGGATTGAGTGTCATAAGTAATTTTTCAACTTATCTAAAAAGCGGATTCGTTCCACCAAATGCATCAACCGCACTTCCCGTAATGGCCGAACTGGCCTCTGAAGCCAGGAAAACCGTCAGATTTGCAATTTCCTCGGGCAACAACAAACTCGGATTATCCTCCCGTCCCCGATTCCCAAATGCCTCCCGATACCCTTCCGTGTCCACACCCCCCGGACAAATACAGTTCACATCAATCCCATGTGCTTTTACTTCGGCCGCCACGCTCTCGGTCAAAGAGATCAACCCCGCCTTCGTCACCCGATACGCGCTCCGGCTCTTGCCGCCCTTTCGTCCCCCGATGCTCGAAATATTGATAATCTTGCCCCATCCCCGTTCAATCATATGCGGAAGCACGGCTTTTGTCAAAAGCGCAACACTGATGAGATTCACCTCAATCACCTGCCGCCACAATTGTGGATCAAAATCCACCAGATCTATGCGAGGATGAATAATCGCCGCATTGTTCACCAGAATATCAATCTGCCCAAACCGTTCCACCGTCTGCTCGACAATGCGCCCCAGATCCGCCTCAACGCTCAGATCCGCCGTCACAGCCAGACCGTCGGATCCACCTTCCCGAACCTGATCCACAACCGCCTCGATCGCTTCGGTCGTCCGAGCCGTTGCCACCACCTTCACTCCCTCGCGACCCAGGGCAAGCGCAATCGCCTTGCCAATCCCCTGACTCGCACCGGTTACAATTGCGACCCTGTTTTCAAGTGTGCCCACAATCGACCTCCTCATGAAACCTGAAGAATGAAGAATAAGGTAAAAAAATAAAGCAAGCAATTGCTTACTTAAATTACAAAATAAATGGACATCTCATTTTGTGCAAGTAGAAACGGAAGGTTTATGTTTTTTTCTTGACATTTAGGTCAAAATAGAGATACATTTGTTCACTATTTAACTGAAATTAATTAAAATAATTAATCATAAGCTGGATTGTTATGAAAATTCCTGCTCTACCTGGGCAATTGCCAGACGGTGTTGAAGTGACAATTGTGCCCTATCAAGCGTCAAAAGCACTCCTACTCCCCTTGTTTGAATCAGTGTCAGCAGGTTTCCCGTCGCCAGCAGAGGATTATATTGACTGTGCTTTGGACCTGAACGACCTGGTCGTCCAGCACCCGGCCGCAACTTTTTTTGTTCGCGTCAAAGGCCACTCCATGATTGATGCAGGAATCGAATCCGGCGACGTGCGAATCGTATGGGAACTTCGCGGCATCCCGTGCCTGCCCTTAGAGTTGACCCCTCCGCCGAAAAAGGCCATTGGCCGATCCAGGTCTTTCGGAAGGCCCGTAACCTGCCAAAAACAATTAAAGGAGGCCCTTGCCACACACGCCGCATCGGCGGCAAGGGCCTTGCGAGAACAACAATCTGTCGCCGGCCGGATGCAAATTGTGATTGAGACCAATCCCTTCGTAAAACCCTACTACGGAAAAACCATCACCGCCAGATTTGAAACCCCAACCGCCTCCACGCCCGAGATGATCAAGTGTGCACACAAAGGGTTGAAACGAATTTATAAAGAGGGAGATTGTTACACGCGTGCAGGTGTTTTGTTGACCGAGTTGGTTCCCGAAAATGCTGTCCAAACCAGCCTGTTTTCAAAATCCCATGGAAAACAGGCTGTGCTCGATGTGGTAGATGAAATCAATGCCCGATTTGGAAGGGGTAAAATCAAGTGGGCATCCGAAGGGATCCAACAAGAATGGGCGATGCGGCAATCCCATTTGTCAAAACGATTTACAACAAAGTGGGCAGAAATTCCGGAAGTGAAGGCCTTTTAAAGGATGATTAAATAGAATGGATCGCCTATTCCCAGAAATAGAGGCTGTTCCGTTCCCGGCAGAACTCATAGAAAGCCTTAAAACAACTGTTGGCTTTCAATGCCTCCTCCCTTTGGGGAACGCTTGAAAAAAACGTCCTGCTTCCCACCACAATCAGCTTTTGTTTTGCACGCGTGATCGCCACATTGAAACGGTTCGGATGGTTCAAAAACGGGCTCATGACATAGTCGAGATCAGATGTCGTAAATGCGAACAGAATCACATCCCGTTCTGCGCCCTGAACCCGTTCCACAGTATCAATCAGGGGAAGTGTTTCGTCCACAAGCAACTTCGCAAGGCAATCGGCAGTCGCGTTGTTCTGCGCTCGGTGGGGCGAGATCAGAGCCAGTTGATCGGCGCTCAGACCGTATTCGTGCATCAGCCGGTGGGCAAGTTTGGCCACAATTTCGACTTCCAGATCCGCCTTCTGATGGCAGGCCTGATGGTTCACCAGAACAAGCGAGACAGGTTGTTCCGGGTCCAGAATGCGGTCTAACAAATCGTCCTGTAGAGGTGCCCCCAGCACAAGCCGGCGGTGAGCATTGTCGGATACGGCCCGTAGTTCGCCGTCGTACCAGGTCCGGCTTGGAAAAGTGCAGAGGTCCTCATTCATTCGATAGGTCTGATCCAATCGTACACGGTGCTCCGAACCGTAAGCATCCACAAGGTGTGACAGTATCGAAGACTGAACATCAAATGCGCTTTCTTCATAGTTTCCCAAAACGACGGGTGGGAGTTGCTTCACATCGCCCAAAAAAAGGACATTGCCCTTTCCATACAGCAAGCTCAAAAGCGCCTGGGGAATGAGCACCTGGGAAGCTTCGTCAAAAATGACCCAGTCAAAGACCTGTGGGAAGGTTCCCTTACGCCCCTCGAAAAGCTGATAGAGGCCAAATCCCGTAGCGCCCAGAATAAATATAGGGTCGTCCCCAAGCGCTTCTGCCTGCTCCAGGCGTTCTACGCGCAGATCACCTTCTATCGCCGGATCTTCTTCCTCAAAGCGTCCCCACTTCAGACACCGTCCTGGAAAATTCTGGAGACGGTGTTGACCGACCAGGGTCACCACCTTGTGCAGCACCTGGTCAATCGCCTGATGGGTCATTGCACTCACCGCAATACGCAGCGGCACGCCCATCGCCTGGGCATGCTGAATGAGTGCAATGAGCGTCCAGCCCAACACATGGGTCTTGCCGGTCCCTGGAGGGCCCTCAATCAGGCTCAGGCGATACCGAAAAGGAAGCGCAAGCGCCTGCTGCTGCGTTGGGTTAAGCCCGGACAGCGGTCCAAATGTTTGCAGCCAGTTCTGCACCCAATCCACCCTTTCGTCCCCAAAATCGATGGGCCAGTTTCCCGAAAACAGGTTCGAAAGCCGATGGGCGCGATCTTCGGGGAAAACGGACCGGACCGCGTGAATCAGCTTTGGACCATTCCAGTCGGTCATATCCTCTTCTAAGGAATAGGCCAGCCCCCGGCTCAGGGCAAGCCGTCCCTGACGCGAATGCACCCATATCCGTCCGGCATTCCGATCGTAAGCAGTCAGAATAACGGAAAAGCCGTTTTGCAAATCGGGGGCACCGACGGGTGCAAGTTTTAGGAAATCACCTTCACGAAATTTGGAAAATCCGGCCTCTGGAGCAGTCTGGAATCCGTAGCGGAAACGGCCTTCGTCATCGAGCTCAGTCTCCCTGAACGTGAGCGGACCGATGGACCGAAAACGTTCCACCCGTTCTTGCAAAGTATAGGCCTGTAATGTGAGAATATCTGCTTCGTGAAGTCGCTTTTCCTCCTCCAGAAAATCCAGGTACGACGTCTCCAGAGCACTGCCCACATCCAGCGTTACGCCCCACCCTCGCTGCACCCACTCGCTCTCCAGGTGCGAAGAAGCCCACTGCCAGACCTCCATTTGAAGGGTCAATATCGCTTTGAGGTATTGGGCCATCTGTTTTCTTCTGTCTTCGCTTTTCACCCATTCATCAGGAGGGACTGCGGGAGGATCATCGGAATGAAACAGGCTTGCCGGTTCATCCAGTTCTGAGCGGAGCCCCAGCAGGCGTCCAAGGGCGAAAAGTGTCAGATTACCCGGGGCAGGAAGATCGAAATGGGATGCCATCAACTGTCTGAGATCCGTCCGGTGGGTGCGTCCTGGCATCCAGAGAAAGGCCAGCTCTGTTGCCTCGCCCCACACCTGGAGTGCCTGCCAGCACCGCGTTCCAAAATGAAATACGTGAGGGCCACATCCACCTTCCATGCTTTCTGTCCACACCTCCAGAAATCGCTTAACAAAAGCCCGTAATATCCCTGGCTCTTCATCCTCCAAAGTGACAATCCATGTTTGTTCCTCTACAATCGCCCCATCTCGCAACGCCCGCCAGCCTATCCCGCGCAGGCTCCCCGAAATGGGGTCTTCGACCAAGTGAATGAAGATCGCCGTTGAAAGATTGTCCGGATAAAGCCGGGTTTTCGGTTCCTGCAAACCAATGCGATTCGTCTGCATAGCCACAAGACGGCCCCCCAATTGCCCCTGCTGGTGGGGGCTGAAAAGATCGTTTTCATTCGGCGCCCAGGAAGTCTGCTTAAACCACGCGCCCGCCGCCTCTATAGTCTTGAGCCCCAACGCCCGAAACTTCTGCAAAGCGCCCCCGGTCAATTGCGGCAGAAGCAGGATATCTTCCTCCCGAAGAGCCTCTTTATAACAAACCTCAAAATTGGGACAGGACGTACAATGGGGCTGGAGGCGATAGGAGGTTTCGGACTCCCGCAAGACCTGGCTCACATTCTGAAAGAGCATGGGAAACGCGGCCATATAGGGCTTGAGGTCAAAGATATGTTGTTCGGGTACTTCGGCCTGTGGATGTGGACGCAGCATCAGAAATCCCGTAGTGGCCACATCGGCCTGCACCGGAAGCACCTGCCGGTGGATTAATTCTTTCAGCAAAAAAGCATAAAACGCCACCTGCCATTTCTGGCTGTCCTGGGGTGCCCGGCTATCCTTAATATCGCCCACCTGAAGCAGCGGCCTCCCATCGCCCATTGAAACCCGAATGAGATCGGGAATACCAACCCCATCTACACTTCCCAACCAGCCGTCATCCTGGCCCAGTATAGAAGGCAACATGAAGACTGCCTGATCAAGAACAAACGATTGATCAGACACAACCCTTCCCACCAGATCCTCCAGCCGTTTTAACGACGCTTCAAACCGCGCTTTCAAAGAATATCTCCGACCGCTGTTATCCATCTCCTTCACACTAAACAAATCTTCTCCACCATCCTGGATAGCGTCCAGCACCCGCTGTTCATGCAACTTCCCCTGTTCCATTCTCAACAGGTTCAGATCCGTCTCTTCCACTTCCCATCCGTGGGGTCTCTGATCGGGCGGAACAAAATTGAGACTCAGCCATCGTTCACATTGCTGATGTCGGATATACGACCCTACCATCGTTCCTGTGAGGCTCCGCGGTCTGTACTTTATATTCGATTCGAGTACCGAAGGTTCTCTTTCGACATGGATGCCCCACCGCTGCTTCTCCCATACCAGCAGAGGCTCTGATCCGGCAGCCGTGTCCAGCAGGATCGGCACACGTCGTTCCGATTCCTGCGCTTCGGGCTCAAGGACAGCAACATCTCCTGAAACGACTTCAGAAGACCGGTCCAGGTAGCGGCGGAACGCCTCGGCAATCCGGTGATCAAAAAGAAAATCTGTCACTTCCTCCACCCGCAGCGCCTCCGGCAGAACCTTGCAGAAGGCATTCAGCGAAAACAAATTACATAAGGCTTCGAGGTGTTGTTCGGTCCACGCCCGAAAAGCCTCTCGATCGGTAGGCAGATGGAGTTTTTGAAAATCAATCCAGTCTGAACATTCGACACCCACCTCGTCGGAATTTACAATCAGATCTTCTGTGTATAAATCGCTTTCAATCGTCCACTGGAGTATCAAATTCCCCATAGAACCCAGGTAGGTACGGTAGTGATATAATCCGCTGATCCCACGGCCGACCTCGATGCCATTATCCAGCGCCACCTTTCGCTCACTATGGTCCAGGGCAGTTTGCAGCAATTTCCGTGTGCGGGCAAACAGCCCTGCCGCCCCTGCTTCCACCCTATCCTGGAACACCTCTCGAATCGATTGAGCCACTTCGTAGGAAACCCGAAATCCGGGTCCCAGCCAGAAGAGATCCTTCTCATCTACCCGGTCCACAGGCCGGGCTATCACCTGTTTGCGCTCTCCGGCCTCGATTTTCAGAACCTGAAGCCGCTTCCCGGCCAGTTGCACCCGATCTCCCGGCTCAAGCTGTCGGACTACCGACCTGGGAAGATCCGCAATCGCCTCCCCTGAAAGCTCCAGGGTGTAATCCTCTTCGGCTTCCGGGAAATTGCTCCAGATCCGTCGTTCCAAAAAACAATCCCGGTAACGCCAACTGCCCCGGAAAAGGCCCTCGACCCGGTCCTGGCGAAACCACCTTTGCTGGACCATCGTATCAAACAGAAGTGCAATCGTCTCCCGATGGTCCGGGAACAGATCTTGAATGGCCGGGAGAGAGATCCGTTTTTTCTCGTACAAACAGGAAAGCATCTGTTGAACCAACACGCTGGGCAACGCTCTCGGCTGGGGTGTTTCTACAATGCCCTGCCGGGCCAGGCGCAAAAGCCCCAGAAAGCGGAGCACCTGCGCCTGTGCCTCCGCTCCCCTGCAGATCCCCCAGAAATGCGTATAGCCTTCCCGGCGGTTGGACCGGCCGATACGCTGGAGAAAAGCCGAGGCCGAATCGGGAGGCTCATAAAGCACGACACCGTCCACATCGCCGATATCGATGCCCAGCTCGAGCGTGCTTGTCGCAATACAGAGCGCATGGCTGCGCCGTCGAAACCGGTCCTCAGCCCCTCGGCGTTCTTTTGGCTTTAAATTGGAATAATGCAGTTCGGTGACATTTTGAAAGCAGCCGTAATAGTTCAAAAGGGAAAACAGCCGGTCGCAGAGATTCCGGCTGTTGGCAAACATCAGGATCTTTCTGTACTCCCAGGTTTCATACAAATCCTCCAGGAGGGCAACAAGCTCGCCCTCGTCGTTTTTCAGGTGAACCAGGTGGGGCACGATTTCTCGCTGAACAGGTTCGATCAACCGAACCGTCTCGGCTCGAAACCCGAAAAATCGGCTCACCGCACCCGCATCGGCCAGGGTGGCTGAAAGGGCAATCTTCTGCACCGGTCCGGTCGTTCGGCGTTCCAGGCGCTGAAGCAGATAAGCCAGCTGCCGGCCCCGGTATTGATAGACCAGCGGGTGTACTTCGTCAATAATCACCGTACCGATGCGTTGTACAAATTGCCTCAAATCGAGATTTCCGCTACCCAACATCACATCCAGAGATTCGGGCGTTGTTAAAATAAGGTCCGGTCGTGTCCCACCTGCCCGTTTGAGGTCTCCGGTGCGTATTCCTACTCGCAGACCGAGTCGGTCGCTCAGCACCGGCATCAGGCGCCGCTCCAGATCCACGGCAAGCGCTCGGGTGGGCACAACATAGAGCACGGTTAGCGCCCTGCCCGACTGAATCACCCGTTCCATGCAGGGCGCCAGCACCGCCTCGGTCTTTCCCGAACCGGTCGCCGACTGCAAGATCAGATCGTTGCCCTCAAGAAGGGGCTCGATGGTCTGCTTTTGAATCGGATAGAGATATGGGAAAGACCCGTAAAAGGCCCGATATGTATTGGGAAGTTGCAAGAGAGGGGACGTTGAATCTGAATGAGGAAGCGGGGACTCTGTCATCACGATTCCAAAAAACAACCGGCGGTCGAAAAGGATCCATCCCCTTCCCATTGAAACCACCGGTAAGATTCTATTTTTTATGAAATTCGTCTGTCGGTCAAACAGCTACAACACCTGTTCCTGATGCACCAGGTCGAGCTGATCCACCAGCGCCTTTAGCTTGTAACGGGTCTCCTGGCCTTGCATCTCGGCCAAACGTTCGGCCATCTCCCGGCGCACCCGCGCCTCTGGAGGCCGCCAATAGTAGGCCCTGGCGTGGAGACGCATCAATTTCTCGGACAGATCGTCCCACTCCTTCCGGGACAGATCTTGCAACACGTAGCGATTCAGCCCTTTCCAGGCATCGGCATAGTCCTTCTCAAAATAGGGAATTTCCAGATCGTTCCGCACCCGAACCCGGTCGTATTCCTCGTCTTCAACCTGGTGAAAAAAGTCATCTGTAAAAGCAAAAGCCGGGTAGAGATATTGCACGGATGTCTCGGGGGAAAACATCTGGTCCAGAATCCCGTAACTTCGACTGCGGGTTGTAATCCGCACCTGAGAGATTGATTCGCCCTCATCAAACAGCAGCACCCATCCCCGATACCCCATCTTTCGAAAAAGCCGGGCAAGCCCCCGGACCATCTGAAGGTAGGGCTCAAAACCTCGACAGGCCAACGACGCCTCCAGGTAGAAATCAACCTGCCGGTACTTGAGGGCGTGCCGCAATCGGAACACCGGCACCACATCCCCTGCAAGCGCCCGGGAAAGCAAATAAGGGAATTCCCGTGGCCGGTAAGAGACGTGTTTTTTGGTCTTCCGCTGTCGTTCGGAAAGGGAGACGGTTTTCTGGGCGATTCCGACCAGTACCGACCGCAACAGGTGTGGCATCTCCTCTGGAATGAGATCAACCGGCTCGTTTGCAGCACCTCCATCCAACTGAGACTCGACCCATGTCCGCCACTGCGTGATCAGCGATTCCCCGGTATCCGGAAACCGCAGGTTGGCCATCAGCGCCTTATACACCTGTCGAAAGTCGTGAAGAGGCACTTCCCGGGGGTCCAGGTTGACCATGCTGGTCACGAAATTTTCGGCCAGAGCTTTTCCTTCAATATAATTCAAACTGTGGGACTTTCCCTGTCCGTAGGCCCCGCAAATACACAGATGAGGTGCCTCTCCCCGGTCCACCGCCTGAAACCCCGCATCCACCGCCCGGTTCAGCCGATCCTCGTGGGCCGTCAAAAGCCGGACCGCCACCGGATCGAACAGCCCTTCCCGCAGCCGTTCCACCGCCTGCCGAAGGTGAAAATCGGTCTCACCGTCCATCCTCTGAAGGTCTGCCCCCATCACGCATCCCACTTCGGCTGAAGTTGCTCCACTTTCTCCTGCTCCATCTCTTGCTGGCTGGTCACAAGCTGCTCGGTCAAGTCTGCATCCTCATCGGGCGCAACACCCTGCTCGGCCATATCGAGCACACGAATCACCTGTTTGATAAACAGGCGAACCTCGCTTAAAAGTCCCATACGCTTCTGGGTCGCACACATCTTTTTCATCAATGCTTCATCCACCTGATCCTTTGCCTCCCACCGGTAGGCCAGTTCGTGAATATGGCACAGAGAAAGCCCCAGCTCAACCAGCTCACGGGTCTCCAGTGGCGTCCGGTGCAAATCGATCAACACACTGCGGTAATTGAGTCGTTTGCCCTCGCCAATAGAACGCACCCGGCTCCAGAGGGCATCGTAAGACTTAAACCCCTTTTCCGATAGGATCACATCCGGAATAATGGACATGAAAATATGCAGATGGGCCGCCTGCTCGGCATTGTCGATCAACAACCGGACATTCTCATAAGAAGCGTTGCGGATGGACGTGGACTGGGCGATCACCGTCTCAAGTTCATCCATCAACAGGACCATCCCCTTGTATTCCAGATGTCGTAAAAACACGATCAACGAGCCCAAAAAACGCTTGCTATTGGTCTTATCGAGCGCTTCGAAAATCTGGAACGGCTTTAACTCCCGCTTGCTCACTCGCGTCCCATCAAACCACTGGTAGAGGACCTCTCGTCCCTGGAGCCGGTCCCCTTCGGTCTCTCCCTCTTCCAATGGCCTGAATTGGTTGTCTGCCAGCCCCACAAGGGCATTGGCAAAATTGAGATCCATGCCGGAAAGGCCGCGCAGGGATTCTCCCAGCGAGGCCAGTCTTTCATCGAAGACAGGGCCGTCTTGTGCCACAAGATCTGCCTTCAAGCTTTCTGCCCAGTCGTCCACCAACTTCCGGATGCCCACGCCTTCAAACCGTCCGCAGAGTTGCCTTACGATAGACTGGTAAACCACCTCGAATTTATGGACCGGCACCTCGCGGGTCAGCACCACAAAAGACACCGCAAAGTCTTTTTGCAAAGAAAGGTGCCGCACAATAGACATAAAGTGCGTCTTGCCATCGCCGTAGTCTCCGTTGATAAAACGGACCTTGGAGCCGCCCTCGGCAATGTAATTGTCCAGATCTTCCTCGATAAACTTCAGCCAGTTCTGGCGACCCACCGTAAAAAACGGCACATAATCAATCGGCACGCTGCCCTTCCGGAGGTCTTCGATAATCGCTCGGGCCTCAAAGGGCTTCAGCTGTTGCAGTTCCTCTCTCTGTGTCATCACTTACGCCTCTTGCGCTCTTGCGCCTGAAAAGAAATGGTTGTGATCTGCCGCCGCTCCCCATCGCTGTCGATCAACCAGAGTGCCCGGTTGCGGCCCGACCCTACATGCAGGGCATACCCGTCTGATGTGCCCCCCGTAGCGGCCTGAAAATAGCGCCACAGGTCAACCGCGAACTGATCCAGACTGTAGCCCCGAAACTTTCCCTTATCCATATCTTGAAAAAAGGACTTGCTCTGAAGGGAAATCACATATTCAAGGTAAAACTGCTGTATCGGAACGGTGGCCCCTGGCGATCCTTTGTCTTTTTTAAGCATGTCTGTATAGACTTTATAAAGTCTATCGATAAATGCCTGCGGATCGTAGGGAC
>JAPUJS010000220.1 GCA_027296045.1 bacterium
CCCACAGCGTCAGCACCAGCAAAAATCCAACCAGAGTACAAAATCCTCGGCGCATCATTTCAGATTGAATTCGTCGATACAGGTCGACAATGCCAGTGGCGCTTAATATGACCACAGGGGGCAATACAAAAAGGACATGCCGCAGACCATCGTAGAAGGGGATGTGAACCAGGAGGGCGTAACCCAGTGGGAAAAGGACCGAAAAAGCCAACAGGTCTTGACCTGTCCAATCAAAATGTGGTTTCCGAAACCAGGTATACAACCTGGCGATCAGTCCCAAAAACACAAACTCAGTAAGGGTCAACAGGATCCATTGCAAGACATAGAATCGGGATGTTTCGTTGCTGCCAATATAGCGTCCGTCGAACAGATGGTAGTGTATTTCGGGAAACGAAGAGAAGGTGTGAATCGCCTCCCAGGGTCCGGCGAGGGGGTGGACCTGCGCCCAGGGCCAGAAGAGAATCATAGTGAGATAGGCGATAAACAAAATGAAGAGAGCCCTTTGGGCTGTCTGGATCGGGTTGGGACGGCCTTCTTGCAGCCATTTGAGAAATAGAAAAAGGCTGAGATAGACAATAAGCACACATCCTCCCACTCGAACGGCCAGGGCGAGGCCGATTGTCAGGCCTGTTTTCCAGATCAGATTTTTATTGAGATCCGGGAAGGCCCGCAGGGTTCGAATAAGGTAGAACAGGCTCCAGAGATAACACACAGCGAACGGGATGTCTTTGGGGTTGTTGAAGGCATGGCCATAGTAGCGGGGCGTGAGCAGGAGAAACAAAGCGGAAAGAAAGCCAGCAGGGCTTCCGCCCAGCAGTTCACCCATTTTGTAAGCGGCCACAATGCCCAGGAGTCCTACAAACGCATTGCAAAGATGCCGGGAATCATGGGGCTCCAGGGGAAGGAGATGGCCGATCAGGGTGACTGAGAGGTCAAAAAGGCCCCCGTATAGCCAGGTGTTTTTGGAGGCGAAAACGTCCTGGTTCTGAAAACCGCTGGTATACCATTTAAGCAGGGCTTCGCCATAGCGCGTGTGGGATTGCTCGTCGGCGGTGAAGCCATAGTTTTGAAAGGTTAGCAGAATGACCAGTCCGTAGACCAGTATCAGCAGATAAAATGCTGTTTTCCAAAATTCAGGCCATCTACCCATTTCCATCGCCGCCTGTTCTGTTTTCTGAATCCAGTCCCATAGTGAATGGTTGGCATAGCCCATATACACTGTTTCGGGGTACGAGACCACTGCGCCATGAATAAAGTATTGTTCCCACGGGCTGTGATTCTTCTATTGCAGGGCGATGACAATCCTGTGCCTCCCACCGTCTTTGTCCACACCCCACGCGAATAATGATCGCCGAAAAATCGGCGACCACCGCTCAGTTGTAAACGAATGACAGTGAACCTCAATCATCCAGGGCTTTTATCCGAGGCCCGTCCGCACCGACCGTCACCTCCACGGAAGCCTCTCCGGCAACCACCAGCCGCACCCCCTCATCCCCGATAAGTTCTGCTGTAACCTCAGGCACCGGACCGGATGCGGGCAAAAGCACCCAGGCAAAAGTCACCGTCCCGTCCACCGAAGCAGAATAGATCGCCGCTGGGCTCGGCTCCCGATGGTTGTATTCCCTGCTCCACCAGCCCTGTATCTCCGGTTCTTCCTGTCCTTTCACAATCTCAACCTCCCAGTTTATCTGCGACGCAGGCACCACCCGCAAATTGCCCTTCCCTGCATCTGTAGATGTCACGGTAAGCCCTTCCAGAACAATCGAACAGTCGGGATGATAATGCCACAACACTTGCACCGATCGCGGTCGATCTGTCTGCACGTGGTCCAGGACCACCCAGAATTTCCCGCGCACGTACACAACCTCCCGGGTGTGAACCGCTTCACCTTCAACGCCTTCATATCCTGCGCTAAACGACCCGCGTGCATAATCCAGCTCTTCGGTCAACACATAGGCATCTTCTGAAAGAGGCTCTGCTGTCTCCCTTTCATCCGGCGACTGCCCCTGCCCATCAATCAGCACCGTGTTGTGCGCAGACGTGCCCCTGAAAAACTGGCGCCACCGATCTCCCTTGTAATACATCCTGCCACCGTCTACAAGCAAATCTCGCCCGTATGCCGCCACTGACACATGTAGTTTATCGTTGTGCTGGTGGCCAATGCCCCACGGTCCTACATCAAAAAATCCCCAGTGTGCATCCCGGTCCCACCCACTGCGCATCACCACATGGCCTGCCCACGGAAACACTTTAGAGGGCACTCCATCCGGCCGCTCTCCCTGTTCGCCGTTCGTCACCATCCACAGCCAGTCGGGGCGTTCATACCGCACAGCACCCTTCCGCACCCAGGGACGGTGATCGCTGCGATCCGCATCGTTATTCAGCGGGGCATATCCGTCGGGGCGCAATATAGACGCACTGTAGTTATACATGCGCTCCATTCCTTCCTCGAAGGATTCAGGCGGTGGCCTGCCCGCCTTTTGAAGCAACTCAACAAAGGCCTCAAATTGTCTGAGCGTCGTCCAGTGATACCCGCTGGCCAGTTCCTTCTGAGCCCCGTCTGGATACACCTGTTTTGCCATCTCGGGCGATAGACGGTCCACCGCATACGAGATCCAGTCCTTGGCGTCCTGAAACTCGGGCCAGTACACGGCCGCCCGGGTCAAAGATGTCAGCTCCATTGCAATCCAGTTTCCACCGGCCGCGTGAAAATGCTTTAGATAATGCGCATGATCCGGAATGGCCGACAGCATCAAAATACGTGCGGCAGGCGACAGTTCGTCGTCTCGCGTCAGGCCGTAAAAAATAGAGGCCCACTGCCCCACCCGACTGTGAGTCTCCAGCCCCCGCCACTGAGGTTCGCCCGTCTTCTCACCCGGATAGGGATTCACCAGCACCCATTCCCGAAGATGTCGATCGATGCACTGTACATAAGCCGAATTGCCTGTCTTTTCGTAAGCCCGAAGCAGAACTCCCAGGTGTCCGTGTCGATTTAAAAAATACGCCCACTCGCGATCGTCTTCAGGCCCCCGGTAAGCCCAGTCCAGCGCCCCGTTTTCCTTTCGGGGTGCAAGCCCTTCCACCCGTTGAAACGTAAATCGATCTTGCAAAATCCTCTCGGCTGCCGGTTCCGTACCTTCTCCGGGCGTTACCTCAAGCCGCCGGAATCCCCGTTCCTGGGCCTTGTAGTAGGCAATCAATGCCTCACATGCCCCAACCCGATCTCCTTCCGCCCACTTCTCACGAACCTCTGTCAGTCTTTCTCGATCCAGATCCAGCGCATCAAAAAGCTGGCTCACCCGTTCCGCGTGGTGTTCGACCACCCATTTCACATCCATATCCGCATCAAAAACCATCCCCTTTTCCTTTATTTTTCAATGATCCTATTTATTGAATTCAGCTACGCACATGCGCTTGCATCAATCCTCCTCGTCATACAGAGATTCCAGCCGCCTGCCGTGAAAAATAGAAAAATACCTGACATCGCCCGGGGCGTGGGAAATCAGCCCGGACAGGACCACAATAATCACCAGGATATAGGCCTCATATCCTTCAAAAGCCAGCACACAAGAGAGCAAGACCATCTTAAAAAGAATCACCAGACCGCGCAGTTGAATCAAC
>JAPUJS010000221.1 GCA_027296045.1 bacterium
GCTGACTGAGCAGGTCTTCGGAACAGCCTGAGAGCCAGTTTTCAGCCGCACATTAGAAAAACCATAGAATTCGCCCGTTTTGGCCTGTGGGCACGTTTTCACCCGTTGGCCATAAAGTGCTGGGCCACATCACTTTGTGGACCACATCACCTTATGGAAAAAGAAAAAAGGACATTGGTCAAAAACCAATGTCCTTTTTGCATTCAAAAAAACCCAGACTACATCTGCTGGGTATCCGTCTTTTGAACCTCGGTCATAAAGTTCGACTCGTCGGCCTTCATAATCGGATCGGTCAGCTGAATGGCCCGGCGTTTGCCCATCAAACCCGGCTTGCCACGAAACTTGGGACGATCTCCCACAAAGATCACAGCGTCTTCTTTTGTAGAAGTATCCAGCCGCAACACATCGCCTTCCTGCAAATTCATCACATCGCCCAGGCTCACTCGCGCACCGCCAAGCAACACCCGCACCGGGGCAAACACACGGTCTAACTGCAACAGCCGATCCTCTTTTCCGCTTTCCCGCTTCCCGCGCTCCCGGCTTGCCCATGTCTGTACGTTCAAATAAGCCATCACAGGCTCAAGCGTAAAATAAGGGTAGCACAGGTTGACAAGTCCGGATGCATGCTGTGAGTTCACCTCAAAAGCAATGAGCACCACCGTATCGGAAGGAGCGGCCACCTGCATAAATTCTGGGTTGGTTTCCAGTTCGGCATCCGACACCTGGATCTTCAGCAACGCCTCCCAGGTGGCTTCCAGGTCGGCCAGCGTCCGCGTCACCACCTTGCCCATCACCGTCCGCTCAATACTGGTCAGAGGACGGGCTTCGGAAGGTGGATTCCCACCTGTCCCACCAAACTGTCGATCGATAAAAGAATAGGCCACCGGAAGCGAAAAATCGATAATAGCCGGACCACCCAGGGGCTCAATCGAAAACGTGTAAGAACACGAAGGATTGGACAGCGACATAATAAACTCGGCATAGGTGGTCTGATCCACAAATGCAATATCGCAGTCCACCACCGAGCGCTGGATGGTCGAAAAGGACGAGGCCATCATCCGCGACAGGTTGGAGTGCAGATTTTCGAGGGTTCGCTGCTGATCTTTAGACACCCGCTGCGGGTGCTTAAAATCGTAGGTAATAATCGGCTTGTTGGCAGAGGCCTTCGCTTCGGCACCTCCCGCACCGAAGGAGCCACCCATATCGCCATCGCCACCACCTTCGTCGGTTCCCGTGGCCGTCAGCAGTGCATCAATCTCATCCTGTGAAAGAATATCTGGCATATGCCTCACCTCATGTCAGAGCAACAAATGCGAAACAACATACCTAAAAGGTAGCGCGATCTTGCCAATCTGTCAAGACCGGCTTTTTCAGTCTCAAAATTAAGCAATCCATGTGCCAGAGCTGACCTAACTTCCTGAAAAATACAGGAGTTATCTCTTACCGGATCCCCAGCATCAGCTCGGTCAAGAGCTGATCCAAACGTTCAAACCCCAATCCCTTTTTTGCCATCCCATCAATATCAAACCGGATCCGCTTGAGCGCCTGGGCTTTTTTCCGGCTGTATTTGCCCAAATGTTTCTCAAATTCGGGATTCTGGCCCGCAATTTCTGCCAAAATTCCCTGTATTTCTGGGTCCTTCTGGAAGCACCGCACCTTTTCTTTGAGTATATTATAAGTGCGCATGCAGCCTTCGGCAAAATGCCACACGCCTTTTTCATCTTCGGTGCGGAAGGCATGGGCGTCAAAATGCTTGGGACCTCTGTATTTCTTCTCTTCCAAAAGTTTCACCAACAAAAAGGCACTCTTGTAGTCCTCCGATCCAAACCGAAAGTCCTGATCGTAGCGCCCAAAGCGCTGATCGTTCAAATCGATATGGAAAAGTTTTCCGGACTCTAACGCCTGTGCCACCCCGTGGTGAAAATTCAGCCCGGCCATATGCTCGTGTGCCACTTCCGGATTCACCCCGACCATTTTCGGATCGTCCAGGGTTTCGATAAAGGCCAGATAATGTCCGGTTGTCGGGAAATACATGTCGGCTCTGGGCTCGTTGGGTTTGGCCTCGAGGGCGAATTTCATCCCATATTTCTGGTCGCGCACATACCGGCACAAATAATTGATTCCGTCTCGATACCGTTTTATGGCCTCTACCGGGTCTTTGGCCACGTTGCACTCGGCCCCTTCCCGACCCCCCCAAAAGACGTAGATCTTGGCCCCCAATTCTGCCCCAAGATCGATGGACCGCATAATCTTCTGCAACCCATAGGCCCGAACTTTGGGATCATTCGAAGTGAACCCGCCGTCCCGAAATACCGGATGGGTAAACGTATTGGTGGTCGCCATTGGCACGACCATGTCGTGGTCTTCCAGCGCCTTTTTAAAATCGCGCACAATCTGGTTTCGCCCTTTGGGCGTTGCATCAATTGGCACCAGATCATTGTCGTGCAAATTAATTCCCCAGGCACCGAGGCGACTCAGGTTTTTCACAATCCGCGTGGGCGGAATCGGTTTCCGGGTCGGATCCCCAAATGGATCGCGCCCAATATTGCCCACCGTCCACAATCCAAACGAAAACTTGTCTTCCTTTTTCGCCATATATGCATCGGCCATAAAAATTTCCCCTTCGAATTTCAGATGAAAATCATAGACCATCCCTGGACAGAGTCCAAGATATCATACCGGTATCCAACTGTCAACGACATCGAAAGGCCTTCATGATCCTGCGCGACCCCATTCACGGGGATTTATCTTTCACCGAATCCGAACGGCGTGTGATGGACACCCCTCAAATGCAACGCCTGCGCGGGGTGCGCCAGACCGGTTCGGCCTATCTGGTCTACCCGGGCTGTGTGCACACCCGATTCGAACATTCTCTGGGCACATCGGCAATGGCTCGAAAGATCATCGCCGTCCTCCGCCAAAACAACATCCCCATCGACCCAGACCAGGAGGCCGTCGTCGCCCTCGCGGCTCTTGTACACGACATCTCCCACCTGCCCTTTGGACACACCTTCGAAGATGAACGTAAAATTTTCCCCCGTCACGATACCGCAAAGCGCTTCCATCACTTCCTGACCGACAACGAAATAGATCAGGCCCTCGATGCCTCCGGGTTTCGCAACGATGTCGTTGCCCTGCTCACCAATCGCAACTTTGACCCGCCCTGGATGCGCCAGATCGTCACCAGCACCATCGACGCAGATCTACTGGACTACCTCCGACGAGACGCCTATTTTGCCGGCCTCCGCCAGGATTATGACGACCGTATTTTCAGCACCTTCACGGTAGTCGACAACACCCTGGCCATCAACATGACCAAGCTCAGCACCCGCACCGAACTCCTCCATCTCCTCCGCCTTCGCTACTTCCTCACCGAACGCGTCTACTACCACCACGCCAAAGTCATCTCCGGTGCCATGATCGCCAAAGCCGTGGAATTGGCCGTCGAAAGCGGCCTCACCGAAACCGACCTCTACGACCTGACCGACGATACCCTTTTTCGGTATTTGATCGACAGAAAGGACGACCGAATCACACGCCTGATTACAGGAGTACAGAATCGCCGCTTGCTCAAACGGTCGTATGTGCTTTCCGCCGCAGAAATAGGCAGGCGCGGCCGGGACGAATTCATTGCCACCTACAATCGCTCGGGGCAAGCCCGCCAGCAAGTGGAACGGGAAATCGCCGATGCGGTGACCCTGAAGCCCGAACAAATCATCCTCTACTGTGCCGATATTTCGGCCATCAAAGAAGCCCGGGTGGTCGTGCACACCCCAAACGGTCTGAGCCGCTTGAATGAACCGTTTGACAACCCACCCATCGATGTCAAAGTCGTAGAAGACCAGTATGAACACCTCTGGAAACTCTACGTCTTTGCCCCAGAAGGCTACCGGGAACGTGTGGGCAAAGTCTGCGAGCGTATCTTCGGAGAAAAAAATGGATTGTCCTAATCCTCACTTCTCCAGTTGCTGCACCCGCCGTTGTGCCTCTTCTATAAATCGATCGTTCTGGGTCCATCGCTCTAAAAAAGCCCGGAAGTTCAAGACCGCGCCTTCCCGATCTCCTGCTTCATCCAGCAGCCTGGCCAATGTAAAATAGGCCTGGCCAAAGTCAGGATTCAGTGCCAGGGCTTTGCGGCAGGCTTCCAAAGCGTCCGCCAAACTTCCCTTCCGTCGATAAATCAACGCCAGATTATGGTAGACCTCCGAAGTTGCTGCTCCCAAAGCCTCCAGCCTCAAATAAGCCTGTTCCGCCCGTTCCAAATCTCCCCGAGCCAAATACCGGTCGCCCAACACCGGATAAAGCTCTCGCAAACGCTTTTCGGCATCCCGCACATAATCCTGGATGCCCGTCCAGCGGGAAAGAAAAGTCTCATAGGTTGTCGCTGATTGCTCCAACTCATTTCGCAGCAAATACAGGCCTGCCAGACTGAAATAGACCTCGACCAGATCCCCATCGAATGCAAGTGCCTTCTTGTAGGCTGCAAGCGCCGGATCAAACATCCTCTTTTCTGTATAGACCAACCCCAGATTGTGCAACCCGGGTGCTTTCAGGACAGGCTCTGCATCCCGATAAATTGCCAGCGCCCGATCCATATTCCCCTGTTTCTTATAAATGCCCGCCAGATGATTGTATAAGACACCAACGCCGTCTCCCGAAAACGTTTCCAAACCCCGTTCATAGGACGCCTTTGCAGCGTCCAGGTCTCCCATTGCCTCATAGGCCTGCCCTAGATTGTTGTGCAAGGTCGGCAAAAATGGTTGATAGGTTACATAAGCCCGGTATGCCTCAACGGCCCCTCCGAATTCCCTGTCCTGAAATCGCCCCTGTCCCAACAAAAGGTAAACTCGGTGGTCAAACAAACCGTACCGAAGTGCCGCTTCGGCCTCTTTCACCTGAGTTTTGCTACGACCCATATCTTGAGCCATCAGAGATCTGGCAAAATGTGCGTCAAATCGGATGGCTTGCACGCATAACCAGATCCCTCCCAAAGCAGCCAGGATGGTCACAAGGCTTCCCCCGCCTGTTGCCCACCCCACGGCCCGTTCTTGCCTGGTGGATCTGCCTGCAACCCCCAGAATAATCCCGATGAGCATCCAAACCGACGCCTGTTCCCGGGGAAAGCTGAAAAACGACTGTCCCAGAATGGCCAGGAGTCCAATCCCAATAAAAAATACGGGAATCGCCCCTTCGTCACCCCGGCAAATACGACCCCAGATCGTCTGCCCAACCCCCCATAAAAGCCAGAGGTACACACCCAGCCCCACCGTACCCAATTCCGACCAGATCCACAAAAAATCATTATGGGGTCGCTTGGGCGCGACCGTAATACCCGCCACATCTCCCCCATCATATTTCGGAAAATAAACCGACCAATTATCCAACCCCACCCCAAGAATCGGATGATCCCAAATCATTTCTAACGTGTGCATCCAGGTCCGAAACCGGCCCCGGTCTCCGCCGGGTTGTAGAATCGAAGCAACCGTCTGTGTAACGGTGGTTTTTTTCTCGTCCAGCCGATGCAAGCTGGCATCTTGAAACGCAGGCCGAAGGTGTCCCAAACCCGCAACAACAACCAGAAGCGCAAGACCCATCGCCTTCTGCCATCGTGTCGCCCTGGAGCCCAGCAACTCCCAAAATGTCCGACCAGATTGGGACCTGATTTTGTATGCAACCATGCCCCCAACTACCAGCCCACCAGCCAGACCCACCCACGCTGCTCGCGTCCTTGTAAACACCAAAAAAACGGCCATTCCAAAAACAGCCGCCGTTCCCAGGAAACGATCCCACCGGTGCTGCCCAAACAGCAAGGTCGCCGACAAAGGCAAATTAAGGACCAGATACATAGCCGCGATATTTCGAAACCCAAAAGTAACGCTCGGCCTGCCCGCCGAGGTCAGCATGACCCAGGACACACCCAGATATTCCAGAATGCCCATACAAGCAATGCCAACTCCTGCAACCGCAGAAAATCGGATCAAAGAGCCCACCTGATGGGCCGGCACCAAACTTGCCGTAACCAGAGCAAGCAAACTGCCTCCGGCCTGAAGGCCCAGGAGCATCAACCCATTCGAAGGATTCAGACTGCGCATGCCCTGCAAAGCGGAAATGCCCAAAAACACCATGAGAGGCAATACAAAAGGTGCACGGGGCAGGCCCACACCTCGCCACAAACAACACCCGGCCAGAATCAAAAGCACAACTTGAAGCATCAGCGCCTTGGGCAGTCCAAACCCCTGGTACTGTTCAGACAGATAAACAAACGGCATCGTCAGCAGGGCCATCTTCAACACCCCGCAGCCGATGCCGATTGAAACATGCTGCCTCATGCACACCTCAAAAATAACAGACGCTAGTAGGCACCTCGCGCCAGAATCACCTTGGGCGCCGTCTTAAGCATAATTTTAATGTCCACCAGCGGAGACCAGTTCTCGATATAATAAAAATCAAACCGCAGCGTTTCATCAAATGTCAAATCGCTTCGCCCGCTAATTTGTGCCAAACCCGTCATACCGGGAAGCACCTCAAACCGTTTCCGCTGCCAGGGCTCATATTCATCCACTTCCGAAGGCAGCGGCGGTCGGGGGCCCACCAGGCTCATCTCGCCGCGCAACACATTGATCAGTTGGGGCAATTCATCGATACTAAATTTCCGGATCACCCGGCCCACCCGGGTAATCCGGGGGTCATTTCGAATTTTAAACAACGGCCCCTGGGCCTCGTTCAGGTGTTCCAATTCATCTTGCATCGCATCGGCATCGGGACGCATCGAACGAAACTTGAAACAGGAAAAGGGCTGGGCGCGTTTGCCAATCCGGGCCTGTTTTAAAATAATCGGCCCCGTAGATTCCAGTCGAATCAAAATCGATGTCAGTATCCAAACAGGAGATAAAAGAATCAGCGCACAGATGCCCAGGACAAGATCGATGGCCCGTTTTAAAATTCGGCTGGATCGCAGAAAAATCCGTTCATCCAGCACAAAAATAGGAACCCCGGCCACCTCCCGGATCTGGATCTGGCTGGTCAACACATGGAACAGGGTGGGCACCATACTGAAGACCACACCCTCCTGCTGACAATGCCCCATCAACACCATCACGCGGTTGGAGTCTGCATCGCGAGCCGCCAGGATGACCTCATCCACCTGCCCCCGCCGAATGGTTTTTTCAAGCGCGGCCTGATCGTCTTCTTCGACCAGGCCGACGGGGAGGTATCCCAGCTCCGGATTTTCTTTCAACAGGCCGTAAAAGGATCGACTGAAATCGTTTTCTCCCACAATGACCACGCGGGCCAAAACAAGCCCTCGCTTTCGTAACATGATCAGCACCATGTCATATCCCATTCGCCAGAAAGTCACCAGCACAATGCCCAACAGCCAGGATATCGCCAGCACGATCCGCGAATAGGTCTCGATCTCGTCGCCCGGCAGTCGCCCCCGAACCGCAAACCCGACAGCCGCGGCAATCAGATGGGATAGGGTCACCGCTTTGACGACCGAAAAAAAATCATCGATGCCAAAAAAAGGTTGCTGGAGCCGATACATCCCCGCAGAATACAGGGTCACAAATCCTACAAAACCGAGCAAAAAAGAAAATCGGAAATACGTCCCAAAATTGGAGATAGGCGGGGGAGGGAAAAAGGGCGTGTGAAACCGAATCCAGTATGCGCTCATAAACCCACCGGCAATGATGGTCAAATCCAGGACAGCCAGCACCAATTTAAACAGAGCTTTATGATCGATACGCTGCATGGATCATGCCCCCCAAAACAACAAAAGGCTTTTCTTTACCCAGAAGAAAGGCCTTTCCGCATTTCCGGTTTGCAACAAATTGTAAAATCCCCATAGCCTTCAGCCATTTTGCTTTCCGGGTCGATGCCCGGGATGTTTTACACGGTCAAACAAGGGCATATCTGTCTGCCCTTCCGATTCCAGTTTTTTGTGGCACGACGGACACAGCGAAATCAAATTGCTCAACCGATTGGCCTCCAGGGGCGGATCAAACAACCGGTAGGGCACTTTGTGGTGTACATCCAGGTGCCGTCCCAGTTCCTCTTCGGTCACCCCACACGCCCCACACCGAAACCCGTCTCGCTCGCGCGCCTTCCTGGTCTGGATTTTCCAGTTTCCCCCTCGATATTCCGGCCTTCCTTCCAGGACCAAATAAAACGACTCGTCTCCCCAATCCTCTTCCCAGGACGTCCGGCACGTCCGGCTGCAAAAACGATCCTGCAACCCCTTGTCTGCATACCATCGGGGCCGGGGAAATGGCTTTCCGCACCGACGGCATTTCACCTTCACATCCTCTTCCCGCCGCACCTGCTTTTCTTCAACAAATCCCAGGCGCATTTGGGGAGATCGAAACCGATCTCGATCTTTTTGTCGCTCGGACATGGTATTCCTACTAAAGTGGAGGTGTTTGCATCAAAGGGTGGGATACGGGGAAGGATGGGGCCCTTCCTGCAAAGTGGAGGAGAAAAAGAGGTTGGGCTGTAATTTAAAAAACTGATGTTACCACAACAACGGTGCTATCGCTGGGCAAAGCCGTCTTGCTAAAAATATCCAACAAAGCAGAGCTGCTGCGCACCTGTTTCAAATTGAAAACGGCCTCGGTAATATGGAGTGTATCCACCAGGGTGACAATGGTATCGGCCAGGGCCAGTGTACCGTTGCTGCTCAAGTCCCGCAGATGGGCGACAAATCGGCGGCGGCCTGTTGGCACCTGTGAGACCCGAATAATCCGAGAGAGTGACCCATTGGACTCTACGGTAAATCGACCGCCCAACCCAACAGAAAGGAGCGGCAAAATCGTCAACCGGTTGTGGCTTGGGTTGGACACCAGTTCCAGCACGTCGAGAACCGATGTACTCGGCAATGACATCAGACGCGTTCGATCCAGAGAAGTGGTATCGATTGCCGAAAAATTGATGACGGTTTTAAAGTCAATCTGGCCGCCAATCCGTCCCAACTCGATCTGCACCAACTGGGTCTCGCCCGAAGTGATAGTCGAATCGGCGTTTCCCCGAAACCGGATTTCCCCCAGTGTGTCAAACACCCGAACCGTAAATCGCCGTTTTCCCGCCGGAATATCCGTCACCTGTCCCGAGGCCAGATTGCCACCCGGAATTGGGAAATTCATCTCCCGCTCGATCGAGCGAATCCGATCCAACCCGGCAGACGTAATCTGGAGCCGAACCCGCTGGATCAACCCCCTGGAAAAAGGTGGAATACTCACCGACACCAGGGCATTGCCCACCTCGGGCTTGAGGTCGGACGAAATCACTTCAAAAGGCTCGGAGTTGCACCCGATCAGGGCGCAACACAACAAGCAAAGAAAAATAGGATAAATGACTTTCATAACAGAAAATCGCTAAAATTATAGGGCGACCGTGCGTTTTAGTCAACCCTTATTCCGGATGTGCCAGCACCCTCAAGCGTTGTCTGGCAGCATCGATAAACAGGACCTCGCCTCCCGACCACCTGTCCAGAAAAGTTTGGTAGGCTCTGATTGCCCGGGCGCTGTCTCCACGGAGTTCGTACGTCCTGCCCAGATTGTAATAAATTTCAACCCGTGTTGAATCGACCTGGAGCGCCCGAATAAACATCTTGGCCGCCGCCCCAAATCGACGCGCGTTCATCAAAGCGTTTCCAGATGCATTCAGCATTTCCAGATTGTCCGGACCCAGTTTTAAACCCAGCCGTGCCGTATCCAGCGCCCGAACCAGATCGTCCTGCTTGCGATAGACAATACTTAAGTTGGCATACGCATCAACCAGGCTGGCCTCAAATTCAATCGCGCGTTGATAAGCCACAGCAGCCGAATCCAGCGCCCCGGACTGGGCATGGAGTGTACCAATATTGTTGTAGATCTCACCCAGTTTCGGGTCCAGGTCGAGTGCCCGATAAAAAGCCTGTGCAGCCCCTGTTCGATCTCCCAACTGCTGCCGCACTTGCCCCATCCCATTCCACAATCCAATAGAGTTGGGATGATACACCAGGCCCTGCTCATAATCCCGACGCGCCTGCCTCAAATTTCCCAAACCCGCATAGGCCTGTCCGCGCATCAAAAAGGCCTCTTCATCAAAAGGGCCCCAGGAGAGTGCTGCATCGGCTTGTCGAAGGGTCTCCTTCCAGGCCGACCTGGCAAATGCAATCCGCATTGGCAGGGCGTGAAAATCAAACCGGATCTGTTTGAACGTGATGCCCAGTCCCAAAGCCAAAACCGCGACGAGTGCCCACAACCCCAACCCCATGTTATATTGTCGAGACGAGGCTCCCAAACCCAGACCGGCAAGTGCCAGATAAAAAGGCAGCCAGGTGCCCGGAAACTCCCTGGGAAAGCTGAAAAGACTGTTCACCAAAATCCCCGTCAAACAGGCCAACAGCGCTCCGGTTAACATCGGACCATCCAATGCCTTGAGGCGTCGAAACCCGGTCCGAAACACCGTCCAGAGCAAAAAAAGATAAGCCACAAGACCCACCGTGCCCAGTTCCGACCAGATCCACAAAAAATCGTTGTGTGGCCGGTGGGGTGCAACACGTACGTTTATCATATCCCCTTGAGAATAAAGAGGATATATAAATTTCCAATTTCCAGCCCCTATTCCCATGATCGGCCAATCTGAAATCATCTCCAGTGTTCTTTGCCACATCGCCAACCGCCCTTTGTCCCCGCCCGGTTCGAAAACGGAGAAAACAGCTGTCATCACCCCCTGCTTCCCTTCCCACATGGCCGCCCCCACCTTGTTTTCCATTTCAGCCGGTACCATAGAGATCCCAAGCCCCAACACACATGCCGCAATCAGAGTGATCCCATGCGAACG
>JAPUJS010000222.1 GCA_027296045.1 bacterium
GCATCGGAGAATTCGAAGGTGCCCGATTGCAGGTCCAGAATGGCCAGGTCGGCGGTGGTTCCGGGTTGGAGGGTGCCGATAGCTTCGAGCATCCCCATCGACCTGGCAGGTGCGGCTGTGGCTTTTTCAAGCACCTCTTCAAGCGACAACCCCATCAAGAGGAATTTGGAGAGGGTGGTTGTCAGGTCGTAAACCGGTCCGTGAAGGTTGTATTTGTGGAGGTCGCTGGAAATGGTGCCGGGCGGGAGGCCCTGTGAGAGGGCGGCTTCGGCGACATCGAAGGCAAAACTGCCGGCCCCGTGGCCCACGTCGAGCAGGATGTTGTTGTCGCGGGCCTTTTTTGCTTCGGGACGGATCTGGCCGTCTGCATCGAGAATGCCGGTGTCGCTTTTGTGGTAGCAGTGGGTAATGATGTCACCGGGTCGCAATTCGTCGAGCATTGCTTTGAAGCTCAAGGGGCTGGCGTTGGGGTGAATCATCAGGGGCAGGCCGGTGGCATCGCAGACTTCGCGGGCCCGTTTGAGGCCCTCCTTGCCGTTTTCACCCACGATGTTTTTACTCATGCGGATTTTGATGCCCACAATGTCCTGTTTGTAGGCCTCGCACATTTCAATTGCCCGCCTGGTGTCGAGGTAGCGGATATCGGTGAGTTCTCCAATGGTGCGGGTGAGCTGTCCCTGGGAGGCGATGTGGAGAAAGGCACGAATCTGGGTGGCAGAGACATCGATGACGTATTTTTTGAACCCAGGAAAGGTATCGGCACCTGCCGAGCCGGCATCGAAGACGGTGGTGACGCCCCGGGCGACACAGTGGGGGTCGGGCTCGATTCCCAGGTGGGCGACGCCCCAGTAGACATGGACGTGCAGGTCGATGAGGCCCGGGGTGACGAGTTTGTCTGTGGCATCGAGAACGGTTTCGGCATCTTCCTCAACGATTTCGTCGGCCACAGCGGCGATTCGGTCGCCTGAAATGGCGATGTCTTGTGGTGTATGGACCCCTTGGGCAGGGTCGATGAGCGTGCCGTTTTTGATGAGGATATCGTATAGAGGCATGGCGTTTTGAGGTGTGGGTGTGATTTTTCTGCTCGAGGTCCCGGTTCGGGTGCACCTTTGCAACATACAGAAAAAAATGGGCGGCTGCAAAATAAGTTGCAACCGCCCCGTGTCTGTTTATGGGGTCGTTACGCCAGGTTGGGATTGACCGTGCTCCATTCTTCGAGAGGGGGGAGGATACCGGCTTCGATAACCTCATTGCGAAGGACAACGAGGTGTTCGTAGGAGGCCTGGAGGGCATTCATGTCCTCTTCGGTGCCTTCCGGGAGGGTCCAGCTGGCCCCTTCGGAGGACAGGGTGCAGGGCATGGCCATCATGATCTGGTCAAACCCATGGCCGCTTACATAAGCGCCCGATGGCCAATCGTAGGATTCTCCGAGGACGCCGCGTAGCATGAAGACGCTTTGCTGGGCAGGGGACTGGAAGGAGGATCGGCCCCGGAGCTGGATGATGCGGGCACCCCCTCCGGTGACGCGTTCTTGAATGCCAGACCATTCTTCGGCCGACATGCTGGTTCTATTGACGCTCTGGCCCTTCAGGGTGTCGTCGAGCGGGGTTCCGTCGATCTGGATGCCGCCTTTGAATACGGCCATCTGTTCGCCGTGGCCGCCGTAGGTCCGGCATCCGGTGACTTTGGACTGCAGAATATTGAAATGCTGGGCCAGTGCGGTTTGGAGTCGGGTGCTGTCCAAGGCCGCCAGGGTGGAGACGTGCGATGGGGGCAGGCCCGAGTGGACCAGAGCGGTGAGTCCTGTGATATCTGCCGGGTTGAAGATGATGAGGACGAACTTGCAGTTGGGACAATATTGTTTGATGTCGAGTCCCAACTGTTTGGCAATCTGGGCATTGGCTTCGGTGAGGTCTTCGCGGGTCATGCCTTCTTTGCGGGGGGCCCCGCCCGAAGAGATGATATAGGATACATCGGTGAGTACCTCACCCACATCGGTCGACCAGGTGACATCGACGTTTGGAAATCCACAGTGATACACTTCTTCAGCGGCCCCCTCCAGCCCCGGTCCGTAAGGATCGTACATGGCGACCTGGGAAGCTGTGCCGGAAGCGAGCAGTGTTTGGGTCAGGTTGGAGCCGATGGCTCCGGCGGCGCCCATGACGGCGACTTTTTCATCGGTGAGATACATTGAAGCTCCTTCTTAAATAGGGATAGAATACAGAGGACGCAGAGAATCAGGGATTGCCTGCCCTCTGCGTCCTTTTTGCAAAATGGATTGTGAAGGGGCTGCTTACTCGTCACCGTCCAAGGACTCGGCCATTTTGAACGTTTCTTCGGCTTTTTTGGCGGCCTTGGAGGCTTCGGGCCCTTCTACCGTGTTGGACTTCCGAGCGTAGGCCCTGGAGAGGGCACGCCATCCCCTGGCCTCTGCCGGTTTCAGTTCGGTGTATTTGGAGAAGGCGGCGATGGACTCGTCGAAGTTTTCAATTTTGTCGGCCAGAAGGCCCAGCTGATACCAGGATTGCTCATCATCCGGGTCGGATTCCACGCTCTTCTTAAACAGATCCAGGGCTCTGTCGCCCTGGTCCAGGGCTTTGTAGGCCACAGCGAGGTTGAAAATGGCGTCGGAATTGTCGGGATCCAACGGGATCAGTTTTTCCAGGATAGCGATGGATTTCTCATATTCTTCCGCCTGAAGGTACATCTGGGAGGCCAGGTTCAGCACGGCCGGATCGTCCGGGTTGATTTCCAGGGCCTTTTCAGCGGTTGCGGCGGCTTCCATCTTTTCGCCCAATTGGGCCTGGGTCATCCCCAGCATCTTGAGCAGGTTGACGTCTTTGGGGAAATATTCGAGGCCCTGATTCAGATAGGTCTTGGCATCGGCCAGGCTTTCTTTGCTTCTGATATTGATCAATGCAGAACTGAGATTGAAATAGGCCTGGGCGTCTTTGGGCGCCATTTCGATGCCTTTTTTATACATCTCAATGCCCTGGTCCAACTGGTCGGTTTGTATGTAAACGATTCCCAGTCCTTTGTAGGTATCGGCCTCGTCGGGTTTGACCAGCATAGCACTTTGAAACTCTTCTATGGCAAAGTCAAATTTCTGGGCGTTGATGCCTTTCACGCCCAGGTTATAATGACGGCGCCAGTGCTCCATGCGGGATTTGTCTACTTCCTTTTTCCATTTTTTCGATTTTTTATGATCCGTTTCTTCGACTGCTTTGAAGTGGTGGTCCATTTCTTCATACAGCTCGCGTTCTCCATAGAGCCAGCCCAGATAATATTGGCATTCCCAGTCCCCAGGATTTCCTTCGACAGCGACCGAGTATTGCTCGATGGCTTTGTTGTATTGGCGTTGTTTCATGTAGAGTTTGGCCGACCGCTTGGCAATGGAGGCTTCGCCTTTGGAAACTTTCGCAAAGGCGATCTCGGCGGTCAACAGGGTTGTTCCCAGCATAATGGCCAGGAGAATGGCCAGGTTACGGCTCCAGGGGGGCATTCGAAAAGACCTCATGACAGGGCTCCTTATTGTGGCGAAGACCGGACGTAACACCCGGCTGTAATGTATGCATAAAGGATTGTATCAAAACGATCTTCGAGTTTGCAATATACAGTTCTCAGGGTATTTCTGTCAAGTCTCATTATCGATTAAACCGTTGGTCGGAAAGATTGTTCCGGAGATTCCGGTTCCAGAGGGAAAGAGAAGTTGATTTAGATCAGGGTTTGGATACGGTCTATCAGATCGTGCAGGAGGAATGGTTTGCTCAGGATGCTTTGAACACCCATTTTTTCCAGATAGTAGGATTTGGGGTGCGAAAGGTGCCCGCTGATAACAAGAATGGGTGTCTGAATGCCTCGGCCCCGGATGATACGGATGGCTTCTTCGCCGGGGGTGGGCATGGACAGATCGGTAATGATCAGGTCGATGGCGTCAAAATCGACTTCCTGGAGCGCCGGTCCGGCATCCGGATAGACCAGGGGGTCGTGACCTTTCAGTTTGACCACGCGGGCGATGATTTCTCGGACAACCTGATCATCGTCCATAATAAGCACCTGGGCCATAGTCTGTTTCCTATGGGGGGAGGAGTCGGAAGTGGGGTTTTAGTTTTTCCAGAATAATTTCAAGTTCGCGTTCATCGTGTTCGTCCAGAGGGCGATTTTGTCCGTAGCGGGGTTTGGAAGATCGGATGACGCCACGGCGTTTCAGCATGAGGTGGTTTAAGCCCATGCCGTAGAGCCCGTGCATGGTGTGGTAGGGCAGCAGGAGGTTGTGCAGGTCACGTGCCCCCTGGTGGTCTCCGCGCTCGTAGCGATCGAAAATTTCGCACAAGATATCGAGCATTTCCACAGCGGGCATGTTGCCTGCCGCACCCCGGTCGAGTTCGTTCATCAAGAATTTGCCACCCCCACCGCCAAACACGCCCCGAACCGTGTCGCCACAGGCGGCAAGGACTTTGGAGATGTTCAGGCCTGCGGGGTTTACTTCCTCTTTGACATATTCGACGTGTTCCAGTTCGCATACCATGCGGGCGACATCGTTTGCCGGGAAGGCCATGCCGAATTTCCCACCGGCGTTCTGGACAAAGATGGGGAGGCTGACGGCATCGGACAGGGCACGGTAATATTCAAAGGCCTGCTCGCGTGTGGGCTTGACTTCCCAGGGGGGAAGTGAGATGATGGCTTCGGCGCCGTTGGCTTCGGCGTGTTGGGCAAGATCGACAGAGGTTGCTTCCCAGACGGTGGCAACGCCGATGACAACCGGGATACGATTGGCGACCTTGTTGATGACGATTTCGGCGGTACGTTTGCGTTCTTCGTGGGTGAGCACGGAAAACTGGCTGGCCATGACGGGCCAGACAATGCCGTGGGCACCGGCTTTGACACAGTATTCGACTTCGGTGGTTAAGCCGGCATCGTCGAAATTTCCGTTTTCGAGGTAGACGGATTGAGGGATAGCGAAGATGCCGCGCCAGTTTTGATTGTCAGACATGGGGGTCCTTTTGGAAAATTTTCAAAAGAGGTCCGGTTGCAGGGGTGCTTCGGTCAACACCAGGGGACTCGCTTTGCCCTATCCAAGAAGGGACGGGCGTAGCGGTATGATGTCACGTAGGAGTTCTCCTGGTGAGGGTTTGGAGAACAGTTTAGCAAAGGTAGAATGGAAAATCAATCAAAAAGACGAGCCAGATGGATTGGCTCGCCTTTTTTTATCATTGCAGTGCTGATCCTACTGTTCGGAGAGCAACGTACCGCCTCTTGCCCAGTGGTCTCTGGGGATGTCCTGGATGACGACCATGGTGCCTTCGGGCTTGGCGTCACAGATGTTGACCATGGCATCGGTAATGGCTTTGACGAGTTCTTTTTTTTGCTCGTGGGTGCGGCCTTCCAGCATGCGAATATTGACGAATGGCATGGGAGCTCCTTTCTAATCGTTTAAAACTTCAACGGTACGGCCTTCTTCGGCGACCAGTGCCGTAAAGGTTTCAAGGGCGTTGTTTAAAAGCGTCTGGGCGGCGGCTTCGTCTTCTCCTCTGACGACGATATCGACAGGGAGGCGCTGGCCGTCGTCTGTTTTTTCGCGGAGGGAAACGTAGGATTTGACATAGGTGTCGGGGTGGTTTTGCATCACTTTGTGGATGATGGGGCCGACTGTCGATTCGGGCAGGTTGACGACGACGCGCAGGAGGACGCGGTTGCCAGTATAAAGTTCGGCGACGGCGCTTTCGATGGACTGCGTAAACAAGGCCTGGACCTCTCTGGGGGGGCCGGGAAGATTGAAAATGGTGGTATCCCCAATTTGGGTTTCTACGCAGGGGGCAACACCTGCCGGATTGGGGTGCACGGTGGAACCCTCAGGAGATGTGGCCATTTTGACCAGGCCGGGGTTGACGTCTTCGCGGCGTTCGATGTTGCGGACTTTCATGTGGGCTTCGATAAGCGACTCATTGACAATGACATCGACCCCTTTGAGCTTGGCAATGGCTTCGACGGTGAGGTCATCGGGCGTGGGTCCAAGGCCGCCCGTGGTGATGATGACCCGTGTTTTTCGGTCGATGGCATCTTGAAGGACGGTTCCGATCTCGTCAATTGCGTCATCCAGAATCACAATGCGTCGGATGTGACCCCCCTGGGCGGCGATCTGTTGGGACATCCAGAAGGAATTGGAATCTTGAATCTGACCCATCAGGAGTTCGGTTCCAATGGCATAGAGTTCGACAGCAGGCAGAGAAGACATAAGACCCTCTTTGAATAACCGTTCTTTAAGAAGCGGTTTCGTCGATTGTGATAATTGTTTTGACAGATTCCTGGGCTTCTGCAACCATTGCGAACCCCGCCCCCGTTTCTTCAAGCGAAAAACGGTGGGTGACCAGCTTTTCGGCTGTGACGGCCCCTAAAGCGACGATGTCGAGCGCTTCACGCGTATCGGGGGGGCCGCAAGAATAGCTGGTGGTGATACTGATGTCTTTGAAGTAAAGGTCGTAGGGACAGATGGACCAGGTTTGTCCGGACTCTGTGGGGGTGAAAAGAAGGAGGGTGCCGCCGATGCCGACAGCATTCAGGCCCGCTTCCATTGCGGGGATCGCACCTGGACCGACGACAACAAGGTCCGCCATCTGGCCAGCGGTCGCATCGGAGACGGCCTGGGTCAGATCGGTTTCATCGACGTTGACTGCGACATCGGCCCCTAACTCGAGGGCTTTTTGGAGGCGGTAGGGAACGCGGTCGGCTGTGATGACGGTGCGGGCACCGTAGTGGCGGGCGACGAGGGCGAGGATCTGGCCCATAAAGCCCAGGCCGATGATGAGAACGTGGTCGCCGTGTTGCATCCGAGCGCGGCGTCGGAGGGCCTGGACGGCGCAGGCGGTGGGTTCGACAAAAACGCCGTCTTCAAAGGACAGGGTGTCGGGGAGTTTCAGGGCATCGATGCGGAGGTTGTGGGCAGGCACCCGGATGTATTCGGCCATGCCGCCGGGGTCCAGGTTGGACGCCTTCCAGGTAGGGCACATAGAATAGTTGCCGCGCAGGCAATACCGACAGACCATGCAGGGAGCATGGTGGTGCATAAAAATTCGGTCCCCGGGGGCAAAGCCCTCCACTTCGGGACCGATTTGGACAATGGTGCCGGCCGGCTCGTGGCCCAGCACAATGGGGGCTTTTCGGCGAATGTACCAGGGCAGGGTGTCGCTGGTGCAGATGCCGCAGGCGGCGGTTTGGACCAGGGCGTCTCCGGGTTCGATCTGCGGTACGGGGACGTTTTCGATCCGCACATCGCCAAAATCATAGATGCGGGCAACCCGCATCTCCTGTGGGATCATCCTGCCTTCCCCGTTTCGGGTTCGGTATCGGGGGGCACGACGTTGAATTTGATGCCGGAGCCTTTTTGAATGAGCGTGTCAAACACCTGTTTGAGGTCCGATAGGGAATACGTGCCTGAAATGAGGCCGTTGACCCGAATTTTTTTATCTACCAGAAGCTGGTAGGCTTTTTTGACAGCGGCCCGGGTGTAGTGAAAAACCCCCTTTAAGGTAATCTGGTCATAGTGGAGGCGGTAGGTGTCGAAGGAGGCCTGGGTCCCGGAAGGCAAACCGCCAAACAGGATGACCGTGCCACCCCGGCGGGCCAGGCTGGGCGCAGCTTCCCAAACGGCGAGTTGGCCGGTGCATTCGATGACGACATCTGCGCCCAGGCCTTCGGTCAGGTCCATTATTTTTTCATAGGTGTTTTCTATATTGGCATCGATGGCTACATCTGCGCCCAGGGCTCTGGCAAGCTTCAATCGGTTTTCGCGATGACCGGCCACCACAATGCGACCGGCACCCAGGACCCGGGCGACCATGATGTGGAGCAGTCCGATGGCACCGGCTCCAATGACAAGCACCGTATCGGTGGCCTGGACATTAACCTGATCCATGCCGTATACAACACAGGAGAGGGGTTCTAGCATGGCCGCCTCTCCATAGGTGAGGTGTTCGGGTTTTTTGAACATGTTGTGTTGCACAATGTGGGCGGGCACCCGAACGTATTCGGCATAGGCACCGTGGACCATGTTTTCGATGGCCCAGTTGCACAGGTTTTCCAGGTCTTTTTTGCAGTAGACACACTCACCGCAGGGGGCGGTGGGTGCTGTCATGATCTGATCGCCCACTTTGAAGTCGGTAACTCCGTCTCCGATTTCGAAAATGTCGCCGGAAAATTCGTGTCCGAGGGGGGTGGGGGTTGGGATTTTGGGATGCCCGCGTCGGAAGGTTTTCAGATCGGTCCCACAGGTGAGGGCCGCCCGGATGCGGACAATGACCTCGCCGGGGCCGGCTTTGGGGATTTCGATATCCCGAAGCTCAAGGCGGCCCGGTTCTAGTAGTAGGGATGCCAGCATACTGTTCTGTTTCTCCCGTAATGAAAAAAAATATCATTTAAGGATGATTGGCATCAAAATGTAAGCTAATATTTGCAGATTTGCAACATCTTTGTGCTGGGTAAATCGGGACAGGGTTTCTGAAAAAAGGGGTAGGCTGACTGGGGATTTACCGTACAAAATAAAAAACGGACCGTGCGGTTTTTCATGCACGGCCCGTTCAGGTTGAGGCACTTAAAAGACAACGATTTCAGGCCACACAACCCGTGGCAACGCCGGTTTGCCTGCACCAAATTCGATAGCGACCGGCAGGATGAAGCCTCTGAGCGGGCCCAGGTTGGTATTTTCTTCCAGATCGACTAGAAATACCTGGAGGTTCGGATTGGGGCTGGTGAGATCGAATGTTTCGGAACCGGCTATGTAGGCGGTTTTACCATCAGGGGAGATGCTGATTGTGCCGATTTGTGCACCGATTAATATTTCGCCTATTTTTGTGAATGTCGCTGTATCGATAATCCAGAGGACTCCGGAAAACACGAATTGCGATATGGGGTCCGGAAGAATTCGGCTGACGGCTGCATAAAGACGCGTGCCATCCTGTGAAAGGGCTACGTCCTCAGCCCTTCTGCTGACATCGGTGGGTTCACCTACTTCTAAGGAATCGGTCAGGACTTTTGAGGCCAGGTCCAGGGCCGCGATGCGAGGAGAAATCTCGCTGTTTAAATAAAGCTTCTGGCCATCTTGAGAGAGGGTGATCCTGTGGGGCCGGAAGCCAGGTACAGGAATGCCCTCAATTCGGGTTTGGCTGATGGGTTCAATAACGGATAAATCCTCTGACCCGAAGCCATGTGCGACGTAGATTGTTTTGCCGTCGGGCGTGATTTCAATATCGTTGGGCAACGGAGG
>JAPUJS010000223.1 GCA_027296045.1 bacterium
TTACGGAGCACCATGACCTGCACGTGTTATGTCTTTTGTTTTATAACTTTCGGGAGCACGACAATTTAAACCCCGGTCGCAACCACCCGTTTATGGTGACGTGGCGGGATGCGGGGGAGGCGGTTCGGTGTGCTGTGGAGGTGGATCTATCCACGATGCCGTCGAAGTGCGAGGTGTTTAATATTTTTACCGATTTGCCACACCGGCGGTTCTCGAATGTGAAGACGAGGCGGTTGCTGGGATGGGAGCCGCAGGATTCGTTGGAAGAGATCTGGCGGAGGTAGCTGGATCGCAGAGGGCCGCAGAACCGTACTCCCGACCACCAAGAAAAAGACAGCCAGATAGGCTGTCTTTTTCTTGTTTTTCATTGTGAGATTTATTGTTTCTCTGGATCGGGATGGATGGGGTCGACCCAGTAGACTTCCTCGGGCTCTTCGACAACGGGGATGTCCAGGTTGACGACAACGGGTTCCTGGCCGCTGCGGACGAGCACGCAGGCGAGGGGGTCGTCGGTGCTGGCGTTGATTTCCTGGTGGGGGACATACGGGGGGACGTAGATGAAATCGCCGGGTCCGGCTTCGGCCACGTATTCGAGCTGGTCGCCCCAGCGCATGCGGGCTTTGCCGGAGACGACGTAGATGACGCTTTCGAGTGCGCCGTGGTGGTGGGCACCGGTTTTGGCGTTGGGGTGGATAGTGACGGTACCGGCCCAGAGCTTGTTGGCGCCGACCGTGGTGTGGTTGATGGCGGCGGCTCGGGTCATGCCGGGGGTCTGGGGGGTGTTCAGGTCGAGCTGGCCGCTTTTGACAACGCGGACACCCTGGTTGCGCCAGTCGGGGGTTTCATTGGTGGGCATTTGAATTCTCCTCCTTGTGCTTGTCTCAAGCGATGCCTGTCTCTGAAGGGGATATGATGATCATTGTGATGGATGATATGCTTTCAGCGCCTGCTCGTTAATTTCACTGCAGAAAGCAGCTTTTCTTTCTATATAGGCTTGCCGGTCGTTGTCGAATTCTTCGGCCAAATCCCACTTTAATGCGCTCAGACGCCGGACGTAGTCTTTGTTGTGTCTGAGAAAATCTCGGAAGGCAAGGTGTCGTTTGAGTTCTTCGCTGTCCTTTGGGCACACGTAGGGGTGGTGGCTCGGCAGGGAGGCTTTGACTTCGGGGTCCAGATCGAAGGCATCCCTGTCTTTGATTCCGAGGTCGCCCTGGTGAAAGTATCCGCGTTTTGCCAAAAGCTGTTTGATGGTTTCGAAGTCCTGGGGTTCAATGACCAGGTCTATGTCGATGATGGGTTTGGCGGTCATGCCGGGGATGGATGTGCTGCCAACGTGTTCGATTCGGATGCAAGCCCGTACGATTTCGTTTCCCATAAAGGCTTTGATCTCTTCGAAACACCTGGGCCATTCGGGGTTGTATTTCTGGACAAGGGTGACGGCCATTTTTTAGCTCTGGGAGGTGATGGCGTGTTGCATCCAGGTTTGTGATTTGCAAGAGAAAATACTATTTGCTTTCGACTTCAATCAGGGGTCCGCGTGTTTCCATTGCCATTGAGATTTTTTCGCTACGGACGCCTTCTTTGTCGCAATGGTAAAAGCGGACGGCACCCTGGAATTGATTCGTCTGCTCCACAAAGTCCAGTTCTACTTCCGCTCCCTGTCCCGGTACAAAGGGTTTGCGAAAATAAATTGTGATTTCGTGGAACCGCAGGCGTCCGGCGTCGCCCCCAGACTTGTGATAGAGGAGCGCCAGGGAGTCTATCGCCCGGTCCATGTATTTGTTGGTGTTGATGTGACGATAGAGATCCGACTGGTCCATGTGGAAGACCAGCGGCCTGGTGTCGTTCAAAAGCGTTCCATCGGAAGGGGCCTGGCAGCGGTAGGATTCGATGTCGCGGCTGACCAGGTCCTTTTCGGTCGGTTCATGCTCGTTTAAGACTGCAAGGTCTGCCGGCACGTCAACCGGGGTGCGCTCGCCTGGAAGGGCAAATGGACGGGTCAGGGCCATCCAGAATTCGGCACGACCGACAAGCGGCTTGGGATCAATGTCTTTTTTGAACAGTTCGCAGGTCATAACCAGGTGGCCACGTTTGAGGGTTCCGTCTTCGTTTCGTGTTGTTACCAGCCGGACCTGGTACTCCTGCCGCAGGTTTGTCCGCAGCGGACAGTGCTGACCGAAGGTTTCAAATTTTAAGATATTGTTAATCGGGACGGTGCCGTCTCCGCGGTTGGTACCATACTTCCAGTGGGGATTGAGCACGTTGCGAAGACCGGGACCGATTGTGCTGCTCAGGCTGGATGTGATCAGTTCGGCATCCATATTGAGCATTCTCCAATCGACACCTCCTTCTGTGCTGCCTTCAAAAAAATCCATGGATTGCTTGGTTTGTGACATAAAACGACTGGATTCCTTTCCCTGCTATGGTTGTCAATTCGTTGTATTTTTCGAGATGCCCAATATTTCACGCGCGTCGTCGGGCGTGGCAACTTCGCCCTGGAGTTGCTCGACCAGCTTCACGGCGACATCCACCATCTGAGCATTGCTGTCGAGTAGCACTCCTCTTCGGAGATAGATATTATCCTCAAAGCCGACCCGCATATGGCCGCCCATCAGGAAGGCCATGGTAATCATGGGCAATTCCATGCGACCCACGCCCAGAACGGACCAGGGGATATCAGGCGGTAACAGGCTTATCATGAACATCAGGTTTTCCGGCGTGGCTTCGATGCCCCATCCGGCCCCCATGCACATCTGGATATAGGGTGGGTCTTCGAACAATCCCTCGTTGATTAACTTAATGGCCTGGCGCATATGGCCCGCGTCAAAGACTTCGATTTCGGGCTTGACATTATACTCCCGCATACGTTTGGCTGCGGCCGGTCCCCATTCCGGTGGGTTGAGAAAGACGCGATTTCCAAAGTTCATGGATCCCACATCCAGAGAACAGATTTCGGGCCGTAGGGTTACGGGCTCAAGGCGCTCTTCGATGATGTTTTCGCCTTTGATATTCCCCCCGCTTGTTGTCAGGTTGATCAAGACGTTACACCCTTCCCGAATCCGTTCGAAAACCTCTTTAAAAAGTTCAAACCTGGAACATACGATTCCCGTTTCGGGGTCGCGCACATGGATGTGTACGATAGATGCGCCCGCTTTGCACGCTCCAATGGCGGCTTCTGCAATTTCCTTTGGTGTATACGGTACGGCGGGATTCATTTCTTTGGTGGGACCGGAGCCCACGACCGCTGCTGAGATGATTGTCTTTGCCACAACAGTTTCCTCCTTAATTGTTTTGGGCTAAGAGAGCTCTTGTAGCCATTTCTGAAGTTGTTTCATGCTAACCCCAACGCCGCCACATACGACCACCAGGATATCACGTTTGTCTTGTAGAGATTCTATGGGTTGGTAGATGGCCGAAAGGGAGGCTCCGCAGGCAGGCTCCACCAGGATGCGGTGATGGTCGACGAATTTTGCGCAGGCTTCAACGGCTTTTAGATCGGAAACGACATGGTTGATCACTTTGTGTTTTTTTGTCCAGTCCAGTGCCGTTTGCGTGACCCGTTTGGCGCCCAGGGTTGTTGCGATGCTTTCAATTGCGGCCAACGAAACGAGTTTATCTGCCAGAACCGCCTGGCGTAGAGAATCTGCTCCCTCTGTCTCGACTGCAATAACAGGAACGTCCGTCCATCCATGTCGGTGAAGGCCTTCCAATACTCCGCACAGCAGACCCCCTCCACCTACGGAAAGCACGACCGCATCGGGTGTTAACTCCAACTCCGCTATTTCATCGATCATGGTCGCATGTCCCTTCCAGACGAGGGGATCGTCGAAGGGATGGATGTAAGCACTTTCCCCCTTGTACAGGTTACAGGCGTATTGGTGTGATTCGTCCCACGATGCACCTTCTACAATGACCTCTGCTTGTTCTGCTTGGATGAGTTCGATCGCTTTTTGTGTTGTTGTTTCTGGGACGACCACGGTTGTTTTGACGCCATATTTTCGACCGGCATATGCGACGGCCAGACCCGCATTGCCGCCGGAGGATGTGACCAGTCTTTCGGCGCCGTTTGATATGTATTCCCGACACGCGAGCCCGATTCCCCGTGTTTTGAAGGATCCGGAAGGCTGCATTGCCTCGATTTTCAGCCAGACATTGCCGTTTATGTATTGGCTGAGGGCGACGGATTGCATGAGTGGGGTGTTGATGTGAAGTTGGTTGAAATGCATCTTTCTGATCCTATGTACGGGAAAAAACTGTTTGCTTGCTATAGGTTTAATTTGTGCTGATGACCGGGGTCCATTTATCATTTATCGTAGTTGTTGAAGGAGATAGGCGTAAATCAGGGCGTCTCGGAAGGCGGTTTGCTGGTTGGTGGTCGATCCGGCATGGCCGCCTTCGATATTTTCGTAATAATAGCATTCATGTCCGTTCGCCTCCATCTTGGCCACCATTTTTCGGGCATGCGCCGGATGGACCCGGTCGTCTCGTGTGGAGGTGGTGAAGAAGACTTTGGGATAGTTTTGTCCGGCGTGCAGGTTGTGGTAAGGCGAATATTTCTGGATGAAAGCCCAGTCTTCCGGCTTATCCGGGTTGCCGTATTCACCCATCCAGCTGGCGCCGGCCAGGAGTTTGTGGTAGCGTTGCATGTCCAGCAGGGGGACGCTACACACGACTGCGTTGAGCAGGTCCGGGCGCTGTGTGAAAACGGCGCCGACCAGGAGGCCGCCGTTGCTGCCGCCCTGAATGCCCAGATGCTGGGGCGATGTGATGTTGCGGTCGATCAAGTCTTCTGCCACGGCAATGAAATCGTCGTAGGCGCGTTGGCGGTTTTTCTGGAGGGCCGCCTGGTGCCATTGGGGTCCAAATTCACCTCCGCCCCGGATGTTGGCCAGGGCGTAAACCCCACCCCGTTCGAGCCAGGCGTGACCGACTGTTGAGGCATAGTCCGGTTGTCTTGAGATCTCAAAGCCGCCATATCCGGATAGAAGCGTGGGATTTTTCCCGGTATGTTCCAGGTTGGTGTTGGATACCAGGAAATAGGGAATTTGGGTTCCATCTTTTGAGGTGGCTTCAAATTGCTGGACCTCAAATTTGCTGCTGTCAAAGAATTCTGGCAGGCTTTTGAGTTTTTCGATTGGACCCTCTTCGGAGGCCAGATAGAGTGTGGAAGGAACCAGAAAATTGCTAAAGTAGAAAAAATAGCGATCGGAGAACTCGTCGGTGCTGCCAATGGAAATGGTGCCCAGGTCCGGTGCGTTCACTTTTTCTTTGTGCCAGGTGTTTTCTTCAAAACGATATTGGTCCAGCCGACTGCGTACGTTGGTCAGCATGTTGACCAACAGGAGATTTTTGGTTGAGGCGACCGAGGAAATACTCGATCGTTCGTCGGGTACGACAATGACATCAAACGCCCGATCTCCGTTCAGAAATCGGTCATAGTCGATGCCGATGAGCGATCCCTGCAGATAGGGTTTATTCGCCACAGACCAATCCGATCTGAGGCGAATGAGCATCTGGTTTTTAAAAAAGCCGTTGAGTTGGGCATCCTCGGGAATGTCGAGTTTGATCTGGGTGTCGTTTTCAATTACATGGTAATGGCCCTTATAAAACGTGATACTCCGACGAATCAACGTATATTGTCTTTCCGGTGTGTAGGTGACATCGCTCCAGACGCTAACATCGTCCTCTTCGCCTTCAAAGAGGGTTTCGGCTTCGCGCAACGGCGTGCCACGTTTCCACACTTTGGTCAGACGGGGATATCCGGATTGGGTGGTCGTGCCTGCTCCAAAATCGGTGGAGACGTGGAGGGTGTTGATATCTTTCCAGGACACCGATCCTTTGGCATGGGGAACAAAAAAACCATCTTTGACAAATTGTTTGGTTGCCAGGTCAAATTCGCGTATTTCCACGGCGTCGCCCCCGCCCCGAGAGAGACTGACCATACAGCGTTTAAAATCTGGATAGAAGTGGCTGACGCCTTTATAGACCCATTTTACGCTTTCTACCTCCGAGAGTTCGTCGATGCTGAGAAGGGTTTCCCAGGTCGGATCCGATTTTCGATATTCTTCAAGGGGGGTGCGCCGCCAGAGTCCGCGCTCGTTTTTTTCGTCTTTCCAGAAATTATAGATATAATCGCCCCGGATAGACGGCGCAGGGATCCGTTGGTCGGAGTTGTAAATTTCGAGGTTTTTATCGTAAATTGCCTGAAAGTCTGCCTGTTTTTGAAGCACATCCAGTGTGGTTTTGTTGTGAGACCGTGCCCAGTCCAGGGCTTTTTCGCTGTCGATTTCCTCCAGCCAGAGATAGGGATCGGTTTCGGCGTGGGCCCGTTTTGTCCAGCAGAGGGTCACGACAATGATTGTCAGGAAGATGATCGACATTCCCATGGTTCAGTCTCCTCCGGGTCGGTTTCGTCGTCTTGGCTCAAGCGGTCTGTTGTTCAGACCGTTTGACAATATACATCTGTTTCTTAGTTTATAAAAGCGGCGTATGCATGTGTTCTTCTTAAGTGGGAGATTCTTTGATGGGCAAGGTATTTGATTATTATTTGCGTCTGTTGGTCAGTCTTTTTCTGATCCATCTGGTGATGATTGTATCTCCTGTGGGCGGTGAACCTTCGGACCCAGCGTCTGAACGCTACTGGCCCCAATGGCGAGGACCGGATGCGACCGGGGTTGCCCGGCAGGGGAATCCGCCTGTGGCATGGGACGAGCAGACGCATATTCGCTGGAAGATTGAGATTCCGGGCAAAGGGCATGGGTCTCCGGTCGTGTGGGGAGATCGGGTGTTTGTGACGGCGGCTGTGTGGACGGATGAGCCGGTGGATTCCGAGGCGCTGGCCGCAGCCCAGACGCGAACCCATCGGGGACGGATGAGTGAAGTGCGGCCGAGCCAGGTGATCCAATTTGTGGTGATGGCGATTCACCGGCAAGACGGGCGTATTTTGTGGCAACAAATCGCACGGGAAGGACTGCCCCACGAGGGCCATCACAGCGATGGCACGTTTGCGTCTGCCTCACCGATCACGGATGGGGCACATGTGTTTGCTTATTTTGGGTCCAGCGGGCTTTATTGTTTTGACATGGAAGGCGAACTGCAATGGGAAGTGGATCTGGGAGATATGATGACGCGGTATGGCCACGGAGAGGGGAATTCGCCGGTGCTTTATGGGGATACGATTGTGGTCAACTGGGACCACGAGGGGTCGTCGTTTATTGTTGCGCTGGACAAGGATACGGGAGAGGAACGCTGGCGGGTGGATCGGGACGAGGTGACGTCGTGGTCAACCCCGATTGTGGTGGCTCAGAACGGTCGGGCGCAGGTGATTGTGAATGCGACGAAGCGAACCCGGGGATACGATCTGGAGACCGGTGACGTGATCTGGGAATGTGGCGGAATGACGTTGAATACGGTACCGTCCCCTGTGGCGGGAGATGGGATGGTGTATGTGACCAGCGGATTTCGGGATTATGTGTTGCAGGCCATTCGTCTGGACCGGGCAAAGGGAGATATTACGGGTTCGGACGCGGTGGTATGGTCCTACGACCGGGATACGCCTTATGTGCCATCGCCTTTGCTTTATGGGGATAGGATCTATTTTTTGAAAAACAGGAGCGGTATTCTGTCCTGCCTGGATGCGAAGACGGGCACCGTTCACTACACTCAGCAGCGTCTGGCAGGGATTTCGGGGACGTATGCTTCACCGGTTGGGGTTGGAGGGCGGGTTTATCTGGTGGGGCGGAACGGAACGTCGGTGGTGATCCGACATGGGTCGGAATTTGAGGTGCTGGCGAAGAATGTACTGGCAGATCGATTTGAGGCCTCGCCGGCTGTGGTGGATGATGAGATTTATTTGCGGGGAAATCGGTATTTGTATTGTATTGCGGTAGAGTAGCAGGCTTTTCTCTTTCCTCTTTAGATCCAGCAATTTACAGTGCCTTGAAATCTCTGATACGCAAGTTGCGGTCACTCGACTTAGGTTTGTATACCGAAATTTATAACTTGATTTGCACAGAAAATATCTACATGGATAACCATGAAGCGACTCAGCAAAAGGCCGCATATCATACCAAATCTCAGAAAACCTCATAGCTGTATCGTGTTTTAAGACAATCGTTTGAGAGAATTGTTCTCTCACTTAAAATCGTGATATACAGACCGATTTGGCAGTGTTTTCAGTTGATATACAGGTCTGTATACCGGAATTTATATCTTGATTTGCGTAGGAGATTTCTACATGGATAATCTGAAGCGACTGAGCAAAAGGCTGTCAGAAGGGCGGCCAAAGAGGCGAACATTGCTATATCATACTTTAAAGATCAGCACCCCGACCTGAAGGCCGACTACATCATGGCCAATCCTTCAGATTAAAAGGGGGATTGGCGGGCGACCGACGAACTGACCGACGATTCTCGTTGGAGTGGCTATGAGACGCCACCCACCGGCAATGCCAACTACGCCTGGATCTTGCACATGGTTTCCAAACTCTCTGAGCATGGCGTGGCTGGATTTGTTCTGGCCAATGGTTCTATGTCGACCAGCACCACCGGTGAGGGCTCATTGGAAGACATTCGGGCTCACGACTACGTGCTCACACCTGGGCGTTACGTTGGTGCGGCAGCGATTGAAGACGATGGCATTCCTTTTGAGGAAAAGATGACAGAAATGAGTCAGACGCTCTACCAGCAAATGGCCGAATCTACAAAAGTAGCCGCACTCATTAGAAAAAACCTTGAGGTACTGGGTTATGGACAGTAATCCTCTCAGCCAGCAGAACTCGGACTATGCAGATTGGCTGCGCTCGCTCAAATCGCGTGTGCGCCAGGTTCAGCTTAAGGCAGCGGTCTCTGTCAATCGGGAATTGTTGCAATTTTACTGGGAATTGGGTTCCGATATTGTTGAAAAACAGAAAAATACATCGTGGGGAGACGGCTTCCTGACGCAGTTGAGCCAGGATTTGGTTGCAGCGTTTCCCGACATGAAGGGCTTCTCCAAGAGGAACTTAGAGCAAGTAAGACGGTGGTATCTGTTCTATTCGGAGAATACGTCAATTGCGCAACAGCCTGTTTCGCAATTGGAACACCCGCTTGTTGAGCAAATCACGCGCATCCCCTGGGGGCATAACATCGCGATTGTTACCAAGTGCAAATCGCTGGAAGAAGCCCGCTTCTATGTACAAAACACTCTCACCCACAATTGGAGCCGCAGCGTGCTCGTGCATCAAATTGAGAGTGGCTTGTGGCAACGTGAGGGGAAAGTCATTTCCAACTTTTCAGATGCACTGCCCACCCCGCAGTCTGACCTGGCTCAGCAAACCCTCAAAGATCCTTACATCTTCGATTTTTTGAGCCTGACCCAAGACCATACCGAACGTGAATTAGAGGCTCAACTGACCGAGCATATCACCAAGTTTCTTCTGGAATTGGGCGCTGGATTTGCGTATGTGGGTCGGCAGGTTCCTCTGGAAGTGGGTTCACGAAGCTTTTTCCTTGATCTGCTCTTTTATCATACAAAATTGCACTGCTATGTTGTCGTCGAGTTGAAAACAACAGACTTTGAGCCAGAACACGCTGGCAAGTTAAACTTTTATATCAAAGCGGTGGACGAACAAATCAAAAGTGCCAACGATGAACCAACAATCGGCATCCTCCTGTGCAAAAGCAGAGACAAGCTGGTTGCAGAATATGCCCTGAGCGATATTCACAAACCCATCGGTGTTTCAGAATATCAACTCACCCAAGCCTTGCCCG
>JAPUJS010000224.1 GCA_027296045.1 bacterium
CGATCTGTCGGCTTTTCCAGCGGCATTTTAGCCGGGAATGCCTCTGCCATCAGAAATCTCCTCTGCGTGACTCATGCTAGTCAGTCAAGTGACTCAGACCCTCCCCGGGCCAGGAGGTTAGGTCTAAACGCTCCGTTCCTCCGGAGGGTCCAGCTGTGGAATCCACTCATAAGGAACCCGATAAGCCCGGTAACACGTTTCCCGTGGGCTGATATATTCCCAGACAATCTCCAGTTCGGGCGTCACTTCAAACAGCCTGCCACCGGCCCCTTCACAGATCAATGTATTGCCATTCGGTAACCGTTGCGCCGAACTCCATGGCCTGCTGTAAAAACGACCCGCACGCACCCGATCCCCATCTGCTTTCAGTGCAGAATACTCCCATACCAGCTCCAGCGTCACCGGATTGAACTCCACCACCCGCGAATAATCCCGCAATGCATTCATCCGTCCCGTTGGTGCACCCGGATTGGGTGCACCATAGCCTGCCGCTCCGCCATTGTCAAAAACCAGAATATGCCCCTCCCCCGGCAAACCCTTCGGAATCATATGCGCGTGATGCTGACCGATAATCCAACCCAATGCTCGAAGTTCCGGCGTCAAAGAATAATCTGGCCCCACCTTCCAGACCATCTCGCCCGTCTCTTTGCTAATAATCGCCGTTGTATTGGTATGCCGACCATCCCAGATCAAATTCTCTGGATGAAACCGTTCATCTCCCGCGTCATACCACGGATTGGGCCCCAGATAAGACACACTGTTGGAATGCACCCAATCGTACGGATCGGCACCTACTCTTCCACCCCGATAGATGGCATTCTTCGCCTCTTCACTAAAATCCATCTCGTCAAAATGGTCTACACTCTGCCATTCCCATGTCACCTCACCTTCCCAACTCACTTCCAGAATACAATCGCCGTGCAGCACCCCGGGTGCAATGTGGGGGCGTTCGACTTCTCTGGCAGCCAGAATCAGCGTATTCCCGCCTTCCACAATCGGATCGAGACCCGGTGCATAATATCCCGTCGGGCTTCCCTCGCGCTCAAAATCGTGATGCTGCTTGGCCGACCAGATCGTCTTCCCATCCACCTCAATCTGCTCCGTCCGGTCATAGCGCCAGACCACATTTCCTTCCCAGTCCACCTGCACCATTTCCCGCCCCCGCTCCATCCGTGGACCGTTGTATCGCTTGTCTCCCAGAACGTGACCGCCGGGCATCACTTTTACCAGTTGCGAAAAATCAAAACTCCGCAGCAGACCCCCGTTCATATCGATCAATCGACTCCCATAGATTGTGTATCCATTCCAGCAACGATCGGAATGGTAAACAGACACCCCAACCGGTCGAGGAACACCTGTTACACGTTGCGCCATAATATCACCTCTATCAGTACTATACTATAAATCAAGCAGAATTGTGCGGTGCAAGCCTTACTTAGAATACTCTTTAGGCGGTTACCCCTTGGCGATCAACAACCTTGCCGGCCCCCACCATTTCTTTTTGCCAACCATTTCCTTCCACTCGCCACGAAAATGTGACATCAGAATCCCCGCCGTTATAAAACTTCACGCCATCAATAGCTGTTCCCGAATGCATCATAAGAGGCATAACCTGATCAGGCAGCCCGGGTTGGTTATGAGCTTGCTTCACTTCAACCGCAGGTGTCACCTTACTCTCAACTTCACGCGTGCCCAAAAGCAGTGGGCCATAACATCCTGTCACTGCGCCAATACCCCAGTTCCGCCCATGTCCTGCAGCAGCTGAACAAATTGCGCCACCCATATCGGCGTGCTCCCGTCCACCGCGCAATACCCGACGTGCCATCCCCAGCTTATCAGCCGCCTGCTTTAATGCTCGCTCAACATATAATCCATCACCTGTCACTTGATAGGCCAATGTGAAAGCCGCAGTACTGGGTTCGGTTGTAGCCGTCACAGACCCATCGCCATTCCAAATACCCCAATATGTCATGTCGCTACGCTTGCCCACCCCAGGCCAATCACGTCGGCGCCATTGTGGAAACATCATAACCAGTTCACCATCTTGAACCTCAGGGAAACGCTCTATTTGCGCTTGAATATCTTCATCCAGCGAGTCATCGCCAAACTGTTGCCGATAATAAGAAATCGCCGCTGCCCCAGGATCTGAATACGGATCTTGCAATTGATCCACCAGCGGTTCCACGATCCGTCGCGCGGCATCCTGAAAGATAGATTCACCCGAAGCCTGAAACAAATCTCCTAAAACATAGATAGCGCCCGAAGCCAGCATCAATTCTACTCCCACAAGCGGATCGCCAGATACATGATGTCCCGCACCTTGATATTGCTTTTTGGCTTTGGCATCCAGGTCAGCATACAGCGGCTCTCCGTTGGCGTTCCAGGCAACAGGCAAACGACCTTCTGGTGCAGATGCCAGAAATTCCGCCCGACGCCTGCCATACTGCAAGGCCCAATCAAAATATCTATCTTTACCCGTTGATCTGTGTGCAGCTAATGCAATATGAAGAAATCGAAAGTGCTCGCCTGCTTCGCAGTAGTAACCCTCAGATTGCCGAACAATCTCTGTGCCAATATGGAACCCATGAAATCGATTGTTCTCCCAATCAAACCACTCCGGAATATCCTCAACCCAGTTGCCAATGTGTTCGGCTGCATCGTCTAACAATGTCTTTGCTTTTTCATCATCGGGAAACAGCCCCAAATAACGCGGCAAAAAAAGCAGAAAAGGCTCCGTTCCATGGTGCGCTTCGGCTTTGGTTTCATAACCGTGCAGGCAATCTCTTTCAACCCAACCAGCCAGCATATCGCGCAAATGTTCAAAGTGCTCACGCACCCCATCATTACCTGTTAAAAGATAATGGGGAAACCACGCCAGCGAATAATTCGCCTCATCCTCTCCTCCACCGTGCTTACTGGGCGGATCCATTCTGCGGCTCTGGTCTAACCATCTATCCATCTCTTCCCGCAACTTCTGATAGTGCTCAAAACACCGTTCCATAAAACCCCCTTATTTTGGAGCGAGCGTGATTCACCGATTCTGCTTCCACACCTCATATTCCTTCATCAATTCTTCATCGGGCGGATAAGCTCTGTGCAGGGGGTACCCTTCGGCAAGCTTCTCCCGTGTAAACTCTTCTCGCAAATCGTGCGCAACACAGTGTTCGACCAGCGCTTCCAATTCGGTGGGCGGAATCATAACCAGGCCATCTGCATCGCCCAGGATCACATCGCCCGGAAGAACCGGCACACCGCCGATCTGAATGGGCTCATCCCGCCCCACAGACATGAGCTCCCGGTTGATACCCGCACCGTGTGACCCACGACAATACAGCGGCAGGCCAACTTTCTGAATGTCCGATAAATCCCGGACCACACCGTCTGCCACAATGCCCGTGCCACCCCGATTCTGAACGCGACGGGTAAACATATCGCCCACCACACCAGCACCCAGGTTTCCATACGCATCGATCACAAGAATCTCATTCTTCTCAATCTCTTCAATCGCATCCCGGTGCGGCCTGTCGGTGACCGAACTATACTGAGCTTTAACCAGATCTTCTCGCTTAGGGATAAAGCGCAAGGTGCGTGCCCGGCCCACCATCACCTGCCCCTCTTGAAGCGCCATAGGATAAACGCCAATAGGATACACATTGGCAAAACCGTGGCCGAACAAATACTGCGTAGCCGTCGGCACACTCACCCCTTTGAGGGCTTCGAGCAAATCCTCTGAGATGTCTACATCAGGATTCTTCATGTCAAACCTCCTCGAAATAGAAAACGACTTTTGGTACAACCGACAATACAGGGCCAACCTGGGCGGACCCCTCACAGTGCAGATCACGAATTCGTCAGCGATCCATCCGCCCGCCTCAAAAATCGCTCCGGGCTAAACTTAAATGTCTGCTCATTCGCCAGTTCTTCGTTAAAGTCCACCCCCAACCCCGGGCCATCCGGAACCGGAAACCGCGATCCTTCCAGTTTAATCTGCACGGGAAACAAATCTTCGTCGTAAAACCCACCTTGCTCAGTAGGCGACACCCGCACCTCCATCCAGGAAAAATTCGGCACCGCAGCCGCCAGATGGATCGTTGCAGCCGTACACACCGGTCCCAGCGGATTGTGCGGCATCAAATCGATATAATGGGCTTCCGCCAGACCGGCCACCTTCATCGCCTCGGTCAATCCCCCTACATTGCTCACATCGATCCGGGCATAATTCGTAATCCCCCGCTCCAGATAAGGCAAGAATCCCCACTTGCTCGAAATCTCCTCCCCAATCGCAAACGGCACATCCACCATTTGCCGCAACGCCTCATAGGCTTCCGGCGTCTCGTCCCGAA
>JAPUJS010000225.1 GCA_027296045.1 bacterium
CAATCTGGCACCGGGCGGGTTATTTTATTTTCTGTAAAAGCTTATTTTGGGAATCGAGCACGAGCGTTCGGAACAGTGATACCTACAAGCTGGCGATCTCGATAGTGATAGATATTACCATCTTCTTCCATCATACTGTCATTGGCGCATTGTGGTTTTTCAAAGCTCAGATAGAGCACATCGGCGTCTTCGTCATAATCACTCCAGACATGGTCAGACGGCAGACGTAGAAGCTCGGATACAAATCTCAGGTCAATGGGGGGCGCTTCCATGAGACATTCCCTTTTCTGCTAATTTTATCGGAACGAGATGTCATAAAGGCCGTGATGATAAATCCGTCCATTTCGTCGCGGTAGATCACCACACATGTCTTCTCCGTAATATTGGTCCTGCTGTAGTGCCGCAGCGCTATGGTTTCACCAAAGTCTCCCCCGATCAGTTGGTCTGGATCTGCAATGGTTTCCAGAACCTTCTCTCGGTTTCCCACCATATAGTCATGAGATTCGGTGATGTGGACCCATTGCCGATATGTCAGACGAATCGTGCGGCGATTGATCGAAGGAACCGTTGATAAGACGATATCTTCCTGTGGCATAGGTCTAATTTACAGTGCGCAAGACAAAAAGGCAACAGCACCCGCAGTACTCAACTGTGTCTAAAACAGTATTCGCCGGGTCTGCACGCTGCCGTTGCTCATTAGCCGGTCAGTCCGCGCCCTTCTTCTCCCCGCATTCCGAAATCACGCCAGCCCCAATCGCAGTGAATGCGAGGTATCTCAAACTCGTAATACCACCGGATACTCACCGGGATGCGGTCCGCCCCCAAATATCCATAAAACAGCGCCGACCGGCCCGTCACCTCCTGCACCAGCCGCACAGGCGTGATCTTCGAAAACAGCTTGGGATCTTCTTCCACTTCCAGGTATTGATTCAAATCTGCCTCGTAAGCTTCTGCGGCATTCGGGCGGAGGCCTGACAGATCCACCTCTTCGTGCGCGTTCCACATCGGCAGATCTTCGCCGGGTTCTTCCTCTCCTTCGGAAGCCGACGTCCACACAGGGGTGCTCCAGGCGTATTCGCCGTCCGTCTGGCGGAGTCGAATATAATAGGCACCTTCTCGAAGCGGTTGGGAATCTACAAATTCCAGGTCCACATCTACCGTGTCGGGAAACCACGACTTCAAGCACCGGTCGTTTCGCATCAGATCCACGCGTTCTACAGGAGCGCAGCCATAAGCCTCCATCGCCACCGTCGCGGGCCCTGAAAGCGTGGCCTCTCCGCCGGCGGGTGTGCCATTCACATTCACCTCCAGCACAATTCGCGCACCTGTTGTGGCAAACGTGCGCCTGTCGCCGATTGCCTCCCAGATGGCCTCGCGCTCGCACCGCGTTGCCCACACCGCTGCAATCGGCCCAGAGCCAAAAGCGGCATCTCTCACCTTGAGCACGTGGTTGAACCGACCGCGAAAACAGTGCGCTGCCATGGGCGTACCCATCGCCGGCAAATGCGCATCGCTCGAGCCGATCACCGCCGGTCGATAGCCGTGTGACAGGGCTCGCTGAAGCACCCATTCAAATGCGCCGTGACCGCTGCTCACCTCTAATAGCGGCTCCCGCTCAGTCCGATACGCATTCCAATCGGGTGGACCGCCTCCCACGTGTGCTTCCAGAATCACATCTTCTCGATCTCCATAAGCCGCCTGCAATACATCCATGGAAGAACGCTGCCACAAATAGCTGTCCGACCACGCCTTAAACACCACATTTCGGTCGCCCCCGGGCCGGGCATGAACTTCCGACGCCAGAAAGGGCACATAACGTCCCGGCTCATCGTTATCCCGATAGGCCTGCTGGTGCGCTTCCCAAATTTCGGGTTGATCTTCCTGTTTGGGCGGCGACATCATGCCGGGCGCTGAAAAATCGTACCGACCGATTTGCCGACACTGTTCATGCCGTTTGGCCGGATGCACCTTAAAACTGGGTGCGTCCATCAAACCCAGCGTGGTATCGCCCCAACTGTGCCCGTGAAACTCGCCCCACAGCAGCCGATATTCAGGATCTTCCCGACACACAATCGGATTGCTCGTCGCTTGCAAACTGGCGCGCTGATCCTGCGCCTCAATTCGATGCACCCCCGGAGCCGTCACCCGAACGCCTTCTAAAATTTTCAAACCCGCATCTTCCCGTCCAAACGTCACAACCTCCGGCAACCCCTCCACGCCCTCGGACACGTCCAGATGCACATCGCCCTCGTATTGCTCGCACACATTTCGATGCGGATCAAACACTCCGATATTGACATGAAACGCCTCTCCCGGCGACACAACCGAAGGCCCCAAAATTCGCAACAAATCCGGCTTTGGCTCTGAGATGATCCGCACCTGCACCGGACTCGCCTTCAACTTCCGGTAAACACCACTCCCCTCCCGATCTACCGCCGCCCCAAACCGTGCCATTGTTGTCGCATCATACACCTCACACCCCGGCCCCCCTTCCGATCGATCGCCCACCCGAATTACGAACCGATCTCCCGGCTTAAGCCGCCCCTCCTGAACCACTACTTGTGCAAAACTTGCCTGGTGACTCTGGTTGGCCGTATTCACAATCAACGCCACCCGTGCCTCAGATTCCGTCTCCAGCGTCACATAATCCCGCCCCAACGGATTGTCGACCTGCGTGCGATGCCCCAATAAAAAACCCCGCCTCTGAAACAAAAACCCACCCGCCACCTCCGAATGCACGGTGATGCGCAATTCCCAGGTCCCAACCTTCCCGGCTGGCAAATCATAGGCCTCACCCGTCGTCTCGACCCCATCTCGCCCCACAAACCCCACCTCAAACCCGTCTGGTTCAGACCCATCTACCGGTTCCAGATCCATACTCACATCGTCCATCAGATTACTCCTCTAAACACCTTTCCATCCGACCCATGGTGTGCCCTATGTTTACACGGATACTTCCGGAACCGCCCGAATCACCAATAACGTCACATCGTCGGTCTGAGCGGCCTCCCCCTTAAACCCGAACAAGTCTGCAATAACCCCATCGATCAAGGCCTCGGAACCCGCTCCTACATGCTTCAGAATCGCTGCTTCCAGCCGATCCTCTTCGTAAAAATCGCCCGCCACATTCTTCATATCGGTGACCCCGTCACTATAAAGCACCAGCACATCCCCGGGCTCCATCACCACTTCGGCTTCCCCATATTCTAGGGGCACATCCGGCGGCAGGGTGAGTCCCAGCGGAATCGAAGGCAGATCCAGCATCTGGAGATCCTCCGTCTTCGCCGAATAGTGATAGGGATAGGGGTGGGCGGCATTGCCCAGGCGAACCCTGCCCGTATCGGTATCCAGCACCCCCAAACAGCAGGTGATAAAACTGGCCGCATCCAGTTGTTCTACCAGCACCCCATGCAGATTATGGAGAATCTCAAGGGGGTCACGGGCCTCCCGAAACTCATATCGGAAAATCCCGCTCAACTGCATCGCCCGCACCGCCGCCTTCATGGCCTTGCCCGACACATCTGCTGCCCCAAAGCCCAGAAGCTGCTGCTCGCTTAACCGGAAATACTGATAATAATCGCCCCCCACATGGTTGGCCGGAACACACCGGCCCGCCAACTCAAATTTCGCATCTGTTAACGGATGCAGAGGCAACAGGCTCATCTGCATATCGTGGGCTTCCTGCAACTCGGCTTCGAGCTCGTCGATAAGTGCCGTTTGTACGGCCCTCCACCGACGGTGGCGCTGAACGGCATAAAACACCGACACCGCAATCGCCAGCAGGGCAGAGAAACTCAACGCCTGAAACCACGGGCGAAAGATGACCGGCGCCAGTACATTGAACCGGTGAACCACCGGCATCGGTTCCACATTAAATGCCAGGTCCATCGCCCGCACCTCAAAGGTATGCATCCCCGGTGCGGAGCGCTCCAAAAACACGCGCTCCCGCTGCTCAAAAGGCGACCAATCGCCTCCATCCAGCCGCCAGGAATATTGCAACGACCAGCTGGGCGTTTGCTTCCAGGCATCGAGGCCCGAAAACTCAAACAACACGCCCTGCCGGGGTGCCACTTCGTTTGGCGCTACCTGCAAGATCGTAGACGGGGCTTCTCTGTCCGGGGAATAACAGGCCAATCCACCATCGGTGGCAAACCAGAACTGGCCCTCCGCGTCCTGACAAATATCCGAAACCCGACTGCTGGGCAGACCCTCTCGAAGCGTATATTTTGCAAAAACCGACCCATCGGTCCGAATCGCCCCATCCACACGGGAGGCCAACCAGACCGTGCCATCGTCGGCCGAATAAATGCGCACCACATCGCTGAATTGAACATCCTGCCTGTCGGGCACCGGCAGCCAGACCTGACCGTCGAAGCGGGCCACCCCGCCCAAAAATATACTCACCCAGATCTGCCCGTTTGCGCCGGCAATTTCGATCACCCGCCCCTGAGGCAATCCGTCTTCGATTCGAAATTCTCGCTGACCGTCTGCCCCGATTCGGACCACGCCCTCCTCCGAACCCAACCAGATGGCCCCGTCTTCTGCTTCATAGACTGCACTAATCGGCCCCGGCACGTCCGACGCAAACGCCGTCCAGTTTGTCCCGTCAAAACGATACACCCCCAACCGGGCGAGGCTCACCCAGACCCCACCTTCCCGGGCAGGGCTGAGATCGATCACCGGGGGCCACCTCCTTCCAGGCGGTCGAAGGGCCTGCCACCCAGACCCATCATACCGCAACACCCCGGAAGCGTTTGCCGCCCACAGCGTGCCCTTGCCATCCAAAATCAAATTGACAAGCCGACCGCCTCGCTCCGGAAACGAATGGATGCTGCGCCACCGACTGCCCTCCAGCCGATAAATTCCGGCACTGGTCGCAGCCCAGAGACGCCCTTCCCCGTCTCGTTCCAACACTGCCTCGCCCGGATCTTTGGCCCCTCCCCAACTGGGATGGTGCACCCAACCCGTCTCCCCATATCGGGCCACCCCACTTCGCGTGCCCACCCAGACAGAACCGTCTTTGGCGTGCCAGATGGAAGTGACAAAATTGCTGGGCAATCCATTCCGCTCCGTAAACACCTGCCATGTCCCGTCCTCCGGCACATATCTGCCAACACCCGCACGGGTACCCACCCATACAGAACCGTCTGAAGCAGGTGCAACGACCTCCACCCGGTTGTTGGGCAACCCATTCTCCATCGTAAATGTTTCCCAAACACCCTCCCGATAACGAAGCACACCCCCTTCTTCGGTTCCAAACCACATGGACCGATCTGGCCCCTGGACAATGGTCAAAATTCGGACGCCTTCCAATGCTGTCAGATCCATATCCTGCCAGCGCCCTGCCGCGTCGATCACTCCCAATTGATCGCCGCCCTGCTGGGGGCCCAAAGCCCCTCGCCACAATCCCCCGCCTCGCCCACGGCCCCGGCCGGATCCGGGGCCACGTCCCTCAGGCCGCAGATTCGGCAGCCGCCTCTGAAATATTCCAAGCCGTCGATTTCGAGACCCAAATCTCTGTCGTGAACGCGACTGATAGGCCACCCACATCGCACCATCGTCTGCGCGAAACAAACACTGCACCCCATTTAAAGAACGCCCCTCCGAACGAGATAGGATGTGCCAGTCTGCGCCGTCATAATGCATCATCTGACCCCGATCGGTGACCACACAAACCATTTGCTCGCCCACGACCTGGACCTGTCGGGTAGACACCGCATCGGGCATTTCGACCGCCTGCCAGGTGCCATCGACAAATTGTGCAATTGCACGGGGAGAAGCGTCTTCAAACCCTCCAAGAGCCGCCCAGAGCCGCCCGTCTGCACCTTCCTGGATATCCATGACGAGATTGCCGGGCAATCCATCTTCCACTCCGAATATTTTCCAGGTCCGACCATCATAACGGGAAATCCCCCCCCCCAGCGTGGCAATCCAGATCGCCCCGTTCCGGTCCTCCAGCCCGGCCGTCACGGCATTGTGCCCCCGCCCGTCTTCCTGGCGAAACGTCGTCCCGGTTCGGATCTCAAAAACTGCCGCCACAGGAGAAGCCCGGGT
>JAPUJS010000226.1 GCA_027296045.1 bacterium
ACTCCCCACAGACCCGCACCCCGTGCATATGATAAGCCGCCTCAAAAAGCGCAGCCGCATCCCCTTCGGTCGGACACGGACAATAGCCTGCTACAAATCGATCGGGATATTTCTCGCACGCCCGAGAAACATCGTCCAGAATCACGCCCGCGTGCGTCCCATCCTCCCGCACATTGCACGGATTAAACACCCGATGGCTGGACGCAATATGTTCTCCCGGCGGCAAATACCACGTCAACAACCACATCACATCAAAGCCAAAGACATCCATCTCGCCAAGCACACCCTCGGCATTCAGGTTGTGATAATAAATATGGTTGTGCGCGTCGATAATCATGGGCTATTCCTCATTTTTTGCTTTCTCCCTTTTTCGCCTCCACCAGCCTGATCAATTCCTTTCCACCGGGATCATAAATCCGGTGGACCTCCCGCCAGACGTATTCCGTTTGATCCAGGATATCGATATCTTCCGGACGGATGGCGATCAATGCAACAACCCCTTCTTCAAACGACAGCAGACTCGCATCCAGACTCAAATATTTATCATTCAAGGGCCTGTTAACATACTCCCAACGATTTTCTCGGAGCACCTGAGGAAGTTTCTGATAGGCCTTGGGAGGGAAGCGAGTATGAAAAAGTACGTGAATATAAAAGGACGTATAAAAACCCTGATTGTGCAAAATACACGCGTAAGGACGCTGCTCTGCGTAAGCAATGACCTCTTTCAGCCCATATTCCCACCACCAGCCACTGTATTTCGGATAATCCACATAATAAAGTTTTAAATACACCAGCCCACTGGTCACCCCAATGAGAACCGCTCCTGTCGTAAAAATCCGTCGCTGCCTTTTGGACTGCAACCTCGTCCAGAGGGTATAGATCCCGCACCCAGATAAAATAGCAAATAAGGGCGCCGCCACAATCGAACGAATCGCGTGGGGTTCACCGGTGAGCGCCGCAGGAATCGGATAAAGGGCCAACCACAACCAGAGCACCCGGCTCTCTTCCCGCTTTTCATGCCACAATCGCCAGAGCCCTATCGGAACCAGTACCAATTCACAATGATATAACTGGCCCATTCCGAGCAGACTATGTCGCAAATTTGAATCACCGCTGAAAAATAAAAAATCGGGAGAAAAGTAAGCCGCATACGAATAAATCAACGCAATTGGATCCAGATTCACCATCTCCCACGTTCTGCGCATTCCCTCCGGCGAGATCCAGAACGACAACAGACCGACCAGAATTCCCAGGAATACACACGCCGAAGCAAAGGAGATCCCCTTTCGCCGCATCAGCTCCCGCCGATAAATCCAGGCCAAACCCACCAAAAAAAGAGGTACAAACACACGTGCGGAACTATACGTATGCAAACAAATGCCGAATACCAGAGCACTGAGAACCCAATATAGAGCACGATCTTTGCCTTTCAGAAACAGGAGCAGTCCCAGGCTAAAAAGCAGCGGCAGCAAAATGGCCCGGACGCTCCATCGACTGAAATGAACATGCCAGGGACTGATGGCCAGGAACAATCCCGCCAGACAGGCCATCGACGGACGGCCCCACAATGCCTGGACCAGATGATAAACTACCCAGACGGTCAGAATCCCCAAAAGGGCATTGGGCAACCGAATGGCAAACGCATTCAATCCGAATACAGCAACAGACGGCACAACCAGATATCGGTGCAGAGCTTCGTCATAATCTCCAAATGACCGGGCAAATAGCGGCAGATAAACACCGTGCTGGTCTCTGCCCGTCTCCCAGAGGGAATACGCATCGTATCCAATAGATGCTTCATCTGCATGAACGCCAATGGGATGAGACGCCAAAAACGGCAACCGAAACAACGCTGCAACGATCAACACCATCCACAGACACCGACGATGCCAACGGAAGGGATCCCCATGTGCGGATGAATTGTCTGCCCCAATCACCATGTCTGTTCTACATTGTGTAAAGAAAATTGAACCTGCGTGAACATCCCGATCATCTGCGACTTAAAACAGCGGAAGCCCTACCGTTACCAGCGCCTCTGTCACCTGTCCAAACGGCCGATCCCCCACCGCCAAATCCAATGCCACCGGCTGCCGCCGACATAACCGCCATATCATTCCTTTCGGTGTGGTCGTGCGGCTCTGCGGCCCTCTGCGCAGAGCGGGGTGTGCGGAGAGGTTCAGCGGCCCTCTGCGATCCAGCTGTGTATGTCCACAATCATCTATCAAACCTCAAATCCGATTCACAGCAACAAACCGATCCGTTTCCGTCGAAATCCGGATCGGATTCCGCAAGGGCCGTCCAAATCCCTTCCACGACACCACCATCACATCCCCATCTTGCAATGAAAATCCTTCCCCAAAACTAAACCCATCGGCCCCATAGAAATGAATGTGCGCATCTCCTGGACGACGGTGGGCGGCATATTTAAAATGGTGGTGCTCCAGATTCGCAAGCGAATAGGACATATTATCTTCTCCCGTCAAAATCTTTCGAGACCACACCACCTCACCGTTTCGCTCAATCGACACCGTCCCCGACACATCTTCAAACGAGCCGTCTGCAATCAATTCCGGACCAATCGCACAATTCCGCAGCTTCGAAGGGGCCAGATAAAGGTAATTTTTGGCCTCCATCACGTGATCGGCAAACTCGTTTCCCATCGTAAACCCGACCCGCCAGGGCTTTCCGTCCCCATCCATCACGTAGACCCCCGCAATCTCCGGCTCTTCTCCGCCATCATCTGCATACGACGGCACATCCAGGGGCTCGCCACTTCCTTTTACAATCAGTCCCGTGCCTTTATAAAACCACTCCGGCTGCACGCCAATCGAGCCGTGCTCCGGACGCCCCCCTTCCAGCCCCCACTGAAACATCTTCATACTATCGGTCATCTCTGCCTCTTCCTCGCCCCCCTTCTCATGCATCGAATCTCTATTTTTGGCACTCGCCATATGGGTCAGTCCCGTTCCCGACACCAAACACCGGGTCGGCTCTTCGGGGTGGTCAAACGATGGCAACAATTGCCAGAACCCGGTCCCTTCATAAATCGCTCCATAGTCCAGCACCGTATCTGACACATGGTCCCCCGCCTCTGCAGCCAACCCATGCCCGGAAGCCAACGCCGCCTGAGCCAGATCGTAAATGGTCTTGTGCTTCTCCAGCAGCCGACACCGATCCCCATCCACTGTTGCAATACCCCGCCCTTGATCGGGATGAACGATTTGAATAAGCCGTATCATAAAAAACCTCCCAGTTCCGGGTTCCGGGTTGTTCTCAACCCAGAACCGAAATCCTACGCCGGTGCCAAAATCTGCAAACTTGCACCCTTGACAATATCTTTCACCTGTTCCCGATAGGTTACCATATGGGGCGCAGCCAGGTGATCGTTCAAATGATCCAGTGATTCCCACTTTTCCACCACCGTCACCACATTTTCCCGCACCGGTCCCTGAGCGCCAATACCCGTCTCCATATCCACCGTCGGCCCATATTCCAAACACCCCGCTTCAGCCTTCACATGGGGCACATTTTCGTGAAACGCCTTCAAAAATGCTTCCCGTTTGCCGTCTGCAATCTCAATCGTTGCAATCACATGAATCATCGTGTTCTCCTGGAAGAAAAAGGAACTCCAACGAAACCAGATAGTTAAATAACAGGCAGGCAAAATCCTGTGCCCCATAAATAATGAGAAATGGCATACATCACAATTAAAACTTTACAGGCAAACCCATCGTCTTAACCCATAGACCAATAAGCCGGAGCCTTTATGACCGACGCCGAACTCATCACCCGTTTCCTCAGCGGCCAGATCACCGCCTTCAACACCCTGGTCAAACGCTGGGAACGGCCCATTTACAACTTCATCCTGCGCTATGTTGGCAACCGCGAAGAAACCCGCGACCTGAGCCAGCAAACCTTCATTCGGGCCTACAAAAGCCTGAAGCGATTGCGCGACCCCGAAAAATTCTCCACCTGGCTTTATCAGATCGCCCTCAACAGCTGTCGAGACGCCGCCCGCAGCCGGTCCCGTCGGCCCCTTTCGCTGGATGCCTTACAGGAAAATGGCGTCGATGACCTGCCCGAACTGGCCACCTCTCCCACCCATCATCCGGACGCATTTGCCCACGCCCAGAATGTGCGCGACCTTCTCAACCGCGCCCTTCAGTCCATCCCCGAAGAACAACGCGTGGTCGTCATCATGAAAGAATATCAGGGTCTCAAATTCACCGAAATTGCCGACGCTCTCAGTGTCCCTCTAAACACCGTCAAATCCCGCATGTACTACGGCCTCAGCGCCCTGAAGAAAATCTTTGATCAGTGGAATCTCGACGAGGAAATGGTCCGCTATGAATCCTGAACTCACCGAAGAACAACTGATAAACTACCTCTACGGCGAATGCCCTCTTGAGGAAAAACAGACCATCGAAGCCCACCTGGAAGCCCATCCCGAAACCCGGGAAAAACTGGCCGACCTGTCCAAGGTCTCCCACAC
>JAPUJS010000227.1 GCA_027296045.1 bacterium
TGCTTCCGCCGCTGCTTCTGCTTCCGCCGCTGCTTCTGCTTCCGCCGCTGCTTCTGCTTCCGCCGCTGCTTCTGCTTCCGCCGCTGCTTCTGCTTCCGCCGCTGCTTTCAACCGCTGTTGTTCTTCTCGATAGGCGTTTACTTTGGCATCCACAACTTGCTTGGCCGTCTCTTGTATCTTTTCTGCCGTTGCTTGTCCAATGCCCTGAACTCCCAGCAAACGACTTATTGACACAGCCGCGATATCGTTGGCCGTTGCAAATCCCGAAGCCAATAACCGTTCGACCATCACCTTACCGACACCAGCCACTTCATTCATCGGCACCCGGGTTGCGGCCTTTTCGGCCTGGATGCCGTCAAATTTGGACTCGGTCATAATATCGACCTTCCAGCTGGTCAACTGGGCCGCCAGCCGGGCATTTTGTCCGGCTTTACCAATGGCGAGAGACAACTGGTCATCGTCCACAATTGCAGACATCTTGTTTTCCCGTCGGTCAATCACGACCCGTTTCACAATCGCAGGGCTGAGGGCTCTGGACAAAAAGATGGCATCGTCCTCGCTCCAGGGAACAATGTCGATACGCTCATTGCTCAATTCCTTTACCACCGCCTGAACGCGTGAGCCTTTCATCCCAACACAAGCGCCAACCGGATCAATCCGGGCATCGTTGGAGTGAACAGCAATTTTGGCCCGTTCCCCTGGCTCTCGGGCAACGCCTTTGATCTCGATAACCCCTTCGTAAATTTCGGGAACCTCCAACTGGAAGAGCTTGTCCACAAAGCCTGGATGGGTTCGGGACAAAATCACCTGGGGGCCTTTGGCCGTTCTCAGCAAGTTCAGGACATAGGCGCGGATGGGATCCCCCTGACGATACCGCTCCTTCCGAATTTGCTCCTTGAGAGGAATCATCGCCTCGGTCCGTCCCAGATTAATCAGGATGTCTCCCCGACTGATCTGCTGGACCGTTCCAGACACGATTTCGCCGATACGGCCCTGATATTCTTCATAAATACGTTCCCGCTCGGCTTCTCGAACCCTTTGAACCAGCACTTGTTTGGCCGTTTGAATCGCATTGCGACCGAAGTCGGCAAAATTCAGAGGTTCCTGAACCGTTTTGCCTATCTCGGCATCCGGATCAATCTCAAGGGCCTGCGTCAATCCCATTTGCAGTCCCGGCTCTTCTACCGCCCCATCTTCAACCACCTGTTTGGTTGCGACCACCAAAATGACGCCGGTAGTGTTGTCGAAATGGACCTCAACATTATCGGCCGTGCCAAAGCGCTTTTTAGCCGCCGAAATCAGCCCCACCTCCAGGGTTTCAATAACCATCTCCCTGTTGACGTTTTTTTCCTGGGCGATTTGCCTCAAAGCTTCCAGCACTTCGTAATTCAAAAGGGCCTCCTTACTGCACGCTCAAAACTCAAAATGCAGATTCGCTTTGTTAACATCCGTCCGGCATATCCGGAGGATTTGTCCGTCGATCTCCAGATCCAGCGCATCCCCCTCCATCGCCTGCAAGGTGCCAATCCTTGCGCCTTGACCATTGACTTCGAGCTTTACAAGCTTTCCAATCGAACGTTCGAAATCTCGGTCGCTTTTCAAAGGCCGATCCAATCCAGGAGAAGATACCTCCAGGACATAGGACCTCTGGATGGGGTTATGTGTATCTAAGAGATCTGCCAGTTCTCGACTGAGGGTGACACATTCACCGATGGTGATCCCGTCGGGACGATCCACATAGAGCCTCAACAGAATTCGTCGTCGATTTCCAGAAAGAAACAGATCAACCAGTTCCACACCCTGTTCATACAGAAAAGGGTGAACCAGTTTTTCGACCTCATCCTGGAGGGTCATCAAATCCATCATTTTCTCTGCGAACACCGCCTATATAGTCAAAAGAGTGGGCAGATGCCCACTCGGTTTTGTAAAGATTTCTAAATCTATGAAAAATGGGGTCAAAATGCAAGCACAAATTTGTCGTTGAACCTTGTTTTTTATTCAGATCGGGAAGATCCGGTCCAGGTTTTCAATTCCTGGAGAAAGGTCCGAACTTCCAGCAAAATTTCCTTCGGATCGACCGGCCCGGGTTTGTATCCATCCAGGGGGTGTTCCTCCCACAACGACCGATCGCTTTTGAGTTTCTCCACAGCCCCTTGAATCGTGTATTTTTGGTCCCAGAGCAAATCCTTGATGGCCCAGACCATCTGGATATCGCGCTCCTTGTAGGTTCGATTTCCCGATCTCCCTCGCCGGGGTCTTAGCATTGGGAATTCTTTCTCCCAAAACCGAAGCACATGGGCTTCCACCTCGGTCATTTTAGCCACCTCGCGGATGGAATAGTATAGTTTTTTTATCCCGGGAGCCATAGACAATGGTCCTTCCTCACGACCGATGGGCGTTATTTTTTCTTAAACAGGACGCGCACGGGGGTGCCAACAAGATCAAAGGTTTCTCGCAACCGACGCTCCAAAAACCGCCGATAGTGGGTCGGCACATCATTCGGACGAGAGGTAAAGAACAAAAAGGTTGGTGGTTCAGAACGAGGTTGCACACAATAGGCCATCCGGAACACCCGCCCATTTTTGCTGGGCGGGGCTGTTGTTCCGTTCAGGTGTTCCAAAAACTGATTCAGGTCCCCGGTAGAGATCCGTTGTTTCCGTCGAGCATAGACCTCCAAGGCGATGTCAATCACCCGTAGAGCTCGCTGCCCGGTTAATGCCGAAATAAACAGGATTGGATAATTTCCAAGCGATACAAATCGACCTAAGATTTCGCGGGTATATTTGATCGATGTTTTGGTATCTTTTTCGATCAGATCCCACTTATTGATCGCCAGCACAGCCCCTTTGCCCAGTTCCACTGCGCGTTCGACCAGCTTCGCATCCTGAACCGTACAGCCTTCTTCGGCATCCACAAGAACCACAGCAATATCACACCGTTCGAGGCTTTCCCGGGTCCGCACCGAGCTATAAAACTCCACCTGCTCCTTTATTCTTGTCCTCCGCCGAAGCCCTGCAGTGTCAATCAGAAGAAAATCTCGACCCTTGTGTTGCATCGGTAAATCAATGGCGTCCCGGGTCGTGCCTGGAATCGGACTGACCACCATCCGGTTTTCGCCTATCAACTGGTTGACAAAGGTGGATTTCCCGACATTTGGCCTTCCAATTACCGCAATTCTGGGAAGCGGGTCTTTTGCTTCAAAGATCTCTTCCCCTTCAGGCAGCATCCGGGTCACCTCATCGAGAAGGTCACCAGATGACCGACCGTTTAATGCCGAAACCCGAGCAGGTTCCCCCAAACCCAGGCCATAAAACCGGGTGGCGTCCGATTCGTCCAGATCGGAATCGACCTTGTTGACCACCAGCCGATAGGGCTTCCCACTGTCCCGAATCATTCGCGCCATCAGGTCATCGTAGTCGGTCGGACCGGTCTGGGCATCGACAACCATCAAGACCACATCTGCTTCCCCAAGGGCTGTTTCCACTTGGTGGGACACAGACTCTTCGAGGTGCTCATCCGAATTTGGCAAATAGCCCCCCGTGTCCACCAGTGTAAACACCCGGCGATTCCAATCCACTTCGGCATAATTTCGGTCGCGCGTTACGCCTGGAAGATGATCCACAACCGCTTTTCTTCTTCCGATTAAACGATTGAAAAGCGTAGATTTACCGACGTTTGGTCGCCCCACTATCGCAACCAGTTTATGTTTGCCAGACAAAATGAGATACCTGCTTTCTTTCATTGCTTAACAAGAAACCTGGTGAGAAGAAATATAGGGATGGGCAATCTCTTCTGACCGAACCCGAACCCGCTCAGGTGACCGATTGGCCTGCTGTAAAACGGTTTCAACCAGATTATAGGTCCCGACAGAGACGGAACACCCGAGCTTTTCGGACAGATCTTTGGGGGCCAGGTCATCGAGCAAAATACCGTCGTGGTTGATGCAATTGGGGGGTAAAATAACCCGTTCGTCAGCAGCAAGAGAACTTTTGCTCAGCGCCTTCAAAATATCCTGTCCGGTTAAGAGCCCCGATACGGTAATGCCTTCCCCAAGAAAATGATTGACAACCGATATCAACCGTGCGGACAATCCCGGAATCCGGTTGAGGCGGTCCACTGGGTCCTGCAAAAATTGGGGCCCCAGCATGCCGGTCACCAGGATCAGTTTGAAACCAGACATTTCAGGCAGCCTGGTGACCTGTTCTGCAAACGTATCCACAAATCGCCGAACCATCCCAATCCCGTTTTCGACCAATGGAAAGCCATCGTAGTTTTCCGATGCCGGGATGGCTCGGTCCGCCTGGAGGTAAAATTCGTCACCCAGATAAACAAATCGGGTATCCAGACGCTGTTTGAATAAGGCCTGCCATTCATCCACCTGATTGATACACACTCTTGAAATTTCTGGCGTTACGACTTCAAGGCTCGGCAGGTTTTTCCGAAATTTGGTCAACCCAAGCGGTACAACACCAACGGATTCAACATGGGGATATCGTTCTGCCAGATCAAAAATGGTCTGTTTCAGATAGGCCCCATCGTTCAAGCCCGGACACAGAACCACCTGGGCGTGCATTTGAATGCCGTTTTCTGCCAAAAAATCAATGCGCTCCAGCACATCCGAACTCCCTCGACGGCCAAGGAGTTCGCCGCGCACTTCGGGATCCGTGGCGTGTACAGAAATGTACATCGGACTCAGGCGCTGTTCCAAAATGCGCTGGAATTCGTCATCGGACAGATTCGTAAGGGTTACATAAGCGCCGTGAAGAAAGGACAGTCTGTAGTCGTCATCCTGGTAATACAGGGTTTTGCGCATGCCTTTGGGCATTTGGTGCAGAAAACAAAATACACATTTGTTATTGCATTTGAGGATGGGCATGTCCTCAAACTCAAGGCCCAAATCCTCATCAAGGTCTTTTTCAATTTCATAGAACCCGATTTCATCCCCGCTGCGAACCGTCACTTCAATTTCTTCTTCGCCCACGTGAAATCGGTAGTCAATGGGATCTCGAATCGGTGCCCCATTAATCGTTTCGAGCAGATCACCCGGTTTCAACCCAACCGCCTGCCCGATTCCCTCTGGTAAGACACGGGAAATTTTTAACCCCGGCTCGGTTGTATCCACCATCGGTCGGCCTTCCACCGACACCCGATCTATCTTCTCCATAAATATTCCATAATCAACTGTGCCACAATAAAATATAAAATCTTATTAGAAAATTACTTTGACGAATAAATAATACGTTAAATGCCCAAATGGGTCAAGAAAAAACCTATTTCTGCAAAGCACAGGCGCACCCCGCCTGGCAAGTTGATACAGGGTAGCGCTTTCCATCGCGCCCAGGCCAATAACGATGATGTCGTAATCTGTGTTCATCTCTTCCCCCACGAGAGGAAGCTAATCGCCTGTGGGTTGCTATCTCAAATAGCGTCGTGTTTCGGTGGATCTATCTATAAATGCGGATTGGACCTGTTTTTGAGTCAAGCCCACTGCCTGCCTTCAGAATTTCGGCAGTCATGGTCCCAACGGGTTTACCGCCGCCCGAAGATTTTCCAAAGTCCTGTGCAAATAACAGAAAATCAGAGAACCCCACCTCGCCATCTGTATTCAAATCAAATGCCGCATCGAATCCCGAATCGCCCTGTTTCTGATCGAAGTGCTGGGCAAATAACAGAAAATCCTGGAAATCAACAGCGCCATCCCCGTTGAAATCTCCTGCAAGAGGCAGACCGAACCCTTCGGGGTGCAGCACCACCCGGACATAATTCTCGAAATCGAAATAGCGTTGGGCCGCCAGTTGGATGGCCTCCACTGTCAACCCGTCTATCCGCTGGTCGAAATTGAGAATATCGTCGATCAAATCGCCCCCGTGGTAATAGGCCGCCCACATCGAATTTAGCCAGAACCCATTTTCTTTCAGGGACGTCTCTCTGTCCCGACGCTGTTGTTCCTGAGCTTTGGCCAGATCCGTTTCTGTTGGGCCAAATTTTTTCAGGCTGTCCAGCCGCCCGAAAACAGCGCCTGTGAGTTCCTCCACATTTTCCGGCGCACTTCCAAAATTAATCGTAACCTGGTACTGTTCCTCCGGAAAATGGGAGGGCGTTGCCCGAATAAACACCCCGTAAGTCTCTCCCAGCTCTTCCCGCAAAACTTCTCTCAGCTTGATATCCAGTACCTGCGCCATCACATCCATCTCAATCCGATTCTGGCGGTTCCACTCATAAGGGCCGCTAAACATAATCTGTGTCTGGCTGCTCGGTTCAATTCCCTTTCTCACAATCTTTTTAATCACCCCTTTGGGCGGCCGAATGCCCACATCTTTCCACGTTTCCTCCCGCCCCGTCGAGGGCAACCCGCCCAGATAGGTCTCCACCAATGTCTTGATGGACTCCAGTTCAAAATTGCCCACAAAAAAGAAGGTGAAATCCCCTGCATCGGCAAACCGATCCGTATAAATACCAAAAGACTTATCCAGATCCATCTCGGCCAGAAGCGCCGTGCTAAAAGGTCTTGCTCGGTGGTGATATTGGGCCATTGTCACCTGGATCGTATCCGAAAAAGCCGCCTCAGGACTGGCACTGGCATTCTCCAACACCCCCTGTAAAAAATTCCGGTACGACAAAAAAGCCGAACTATCCCGCCGGGGAGCGGTAAAATTCAGATAAATCAGTTGAAACATCGTCTCCAGATCCTTAGGCGAAGCCCTTCCGGAGATACTTTCCCGAAGTGCCCCGATTCTGGGCGAAACTCTTACAATCTTGCCCGCTAACTTTTTTTGCAAATCCACGATGGAGAAATTGCCCAAACCGGCTTCCCGTATCACGCTTGTAGCTGTTATGGCAGCAATATAATCCTCGTCCGGAACCAGCGAGTGCCCCCCCGGGCTAAAAGAGTTAAACCGGATTTCATTATTCTGAAAATCGGTGGGTTTTAGCACCACCCGAACCCCATTGGACAGCGTCCATTCAGTGATCCCCAGTTCCAATATCGTCGTATCTGAAACCACTGTCCCGGGCGTGGGAATGGTCTCCACCAGGGGCGAATCGGTCACATCCTCCTGGTAGGATAGAATCTCTTTCCCCCGAACTTTTTCAATCACCGCCAGGAGATCCGCCTCGGTCGGAATCACCACCCCTTCCCCCTCTGGTGACCGGACCATAATGACCCGATTGCCCTCAGTAATCCAATTTCCACCCACCAGATTTACTTCACCCAGCGATATCTCCGGCACCAGACCCCGTGCGGCTTCGTACTCGTATTCGATCCCGGGAATGGGTTCTCCGGTCAAAAAATTCCGGATATATTCATTGGCCAACCGGCCTGATCCTACCTTGTCCCGCTCTAAAAAGCCCTGTTCAAAGCCGGTCAAAAGGATCTCTTTCTGGCGGATCAGTTCGGATGTGATAAACCCGTGTTGTAAAACCCGTGCCGCTTCCGTCAGCAGCGACTCGAACGCCTCTTCAACCCCATTTGGTTTGGCCAGCGCCGCCAGAGAATAGAGGGATTTTGACCGCACAAACTGACTCTGGGAATTTCCCCCAATCAGAAAGGGCGGATCGGGTTGAAAAATCAATTCGTTCAACCGCTGACCCACCATCCCCAGAAAAAGGGCTTCCACCAGACTCTGCCGGAAATCTGCCAGGGTCTCAACCGACCTCACCTCCTGTTTGTGCGAGATAAAAACATCCGTAGACGTCGCTTCCGGATCCGAAGCAATCGCAAAAAGCGTCTCTTCATGGTCAGGTACGGGGAACAAAGGGCGATCCAGCGGCGTTGTGTGGGCCGAAATACTCGAAAAATGCTGCAGGATCATCTCCTGAATCTGCACAGGATCAAAATCCCCAACGGCAATCACCGCCATCAGATCCGTCCGGTACCATTCCTGATAAAATCGCCGGAGTGTCTCATGCTCAAACGTATCCAGCACGGCTTTCTGGCCAATCGGCAGGCGTTCGGCATACCGCGAATCCTTGAACAAAATCGGCAATTGCTGGTCGAACATCCGTTCGGCCGCCCCCTGCCCCAGCCGCCACTCTTCGACCACGACCCCCCGTTCTTTCTCAATTTCTTCCGCCTCAAAGCTGACATTGTGGACCCAGTCTTCCATAATCTGGAAGGCCTGTTCCAGAATGGCATTATCGTCTGTTGGTACCTGAAGAAAATAGACCGTCTCGTCGAAATCCGTATACGCATTCACATCCGCGCCCAATCGCATCCCCACCGATTCTATAAAGTTTATAAGGGCCTGCTTCGGAAAATTGGCCGTGCCGTTAAACGCCATATGTTCCACAAAATGGGCCAGCCCCTGCTGTTCCTCATCCTCCAGCACCGACCCCACGTTTAGCACCAGACGGAGTTCCGCCCTATTTTCCGGTCTCGTATTTTTGCGAATATAATATTTGAGCCCGTTCTCCAGCGTCCCAATCGTTATTTGCTGATCCACGGGAATGGACTGAGTCAAATCCTGTGTATTCCCTGCTTCCTGAGCAAGAGCCTGGAATGCAGAGCTGCAAAACGCTACCACCAAAAGTACCTGGATTAAACCTTTTATCTTCATTCAAAACCTCCCGAATTGGATGATCCGGTGTGGCAGCGAAGGTATAAGTTGCATTCTATTCCAGAATGGTAGGATCAGCAGGCTTTGCAGGGGCAATATCTGTTCCCGTATCCGTGGTCCCTCCCACATCCGAACTCACCCGTTGATCCGCCGACCTGGACAATGCAACCCTCAACGCCTTCCCCGGCCTGAACACCACCTTTCGCCTACGGGGCACAAAGATCCGTTCTCCCGTCCTGGGGTTCCGAGCGCTTCGTGCCGCCACCTCCCGCACCTCCCACACCCCAAAGCCCCGGATCTCGGCCCGGTCGCTCTGGATCATCGATTCTACAATCCTGCCAAAAAACACGTCCACGCACCGCTTGGCTTGTGTGGTGCTCAGCGTTGTCTTTTCAGAAAGTATTTTGACCAAACCTGCTTTGGTGAGAGTATGCGAGGGTTCTTTCTGGATCTCGGGTGTTTTTCTTTTGACCTCAGAAAGCGTGAGGCCGTTCGGGAGCACCGTTGTTGCAACCCACATGGCCGACTCAAGCTGGCCGCAGGTCAGATTCTTTGTGCGGGCCAAATCTGCACCACGGAGATTGGTGCCGAAAAGATTGGCGCCCAAAAGATCGGCCCCGGAGAGGTTGGCACCCCGAAGGTTCGCGCCAAAAAGATCGGCCCAATGAAATCGTATTCGGGTGAGGTCTGCGCCACTAAGATCGGCCTCCGTGAGCATGGCGTATTCAAGGTGCGCCCCACTGAGGTCCGGCCTCACCCCCGGATTCTCCTCCCGCCACTTATTCCATACCTCCACACCTTGCTTCAGGATTTCGAGGTGTTCTTTAATTGCCATACTCAATCACCTTAGTTTGATATACGGACAGTTTTCGCCACACGCCGTCTTGATCGGGGCATTCGATATCGGGGAAGAGGTTGCCCACGATTTTTCATAGTTTTCTCCTGCGGGTTGGCAACAGGTTTTTGCTGTGTCTACGACCACAGTTCCTTATTCAGTCGTCCACCCCCCGGTCGGTCTGGCTATAGATTCCGACGATGCGGGCAATCAAGACGGCCACATAGAGTACGCCGATGACGCCCTCGATGATGGCAAGTGACTGCGCCTGAGACGTGGCGGGGATGATGTCTCCATATCCTACGGTTGTCAGGGTCATAAAGCTGAAGAAAATCAGCGTGCGCCACCCGATCCTTTCACCTCCGCCTGTGGCCGCATTCAGGTGAAAAGAGCCCGGCTGGAGGGTTTCGATCAGGTCGTACAGCGTGCCGAATGTGACACCGATCAGAAGGTAAACACACACGATTCCGAGTATGGTGTCTGCGCTGACCCGCCGACTTTTGATGACTTCCAAAAAGATCGCGATTGTCATGTATGCATAGAACAGGGAAAAAGCGCCTTCTACCAATGGGTGCCCTCGGTATCCTCTGGCCAGGGCCACGGCGCTTGTAGAGGCTGCTGCAAGCGCAAGTACGAGGGCGCCTGTAAAGATTCCCTTAGACGTTCGAACAACATAAACACTGGAGATGAGGAGTCCCAGGGAGATGAAGCCCCCGAGGAATGCGCCGAATTCGTTGTCCGGCAAATACGGGTACCCCACGAGGAGAACCGATAGCGCGATGAGCAATGGGACATACCGGTTCTCAGAGCATGTATTATCGTTTTTCAAATCGGTCGTCATGCCGAGGTTAACCGATCAAGGGAAAACGCACTCCCGTCCACTCGGGGAAGAGCGTCTGGTCGTTGTCGATGCGAAGGTGTTTGCATTTTACAGCAGGACCAAACAGCCACATCAGGCTGCACCCGGCTCCTTTCCCTTCAGACGGCTGCCTACCCCGCGTTGTCCACCGACTGGCCGAAGCTCTGCACGAAAATAAGAAAATCATTGAATCCGATCTCCTGATCTCCATCCAGGTCAAACTTCGATTCGTAGCCCGCATCTCCTGGCTTCTTCCCAAAGTGCTGCACAAAGTCCAGAAAATCGGCAAACGCCACCTTCCCATCCCCGTTGAAATCCGACGCCCGTATTATTTCGGGCGACACCTGGCTGACCACCGGGGGTGCGGCGATCTTGCGAATCAGATGGTTCCCCGTATCCGCAATATAGAGGTCGCCCAAACCGTCCACATACACGCTATTTGGCTCAGACAGGCTCGCATCGGTCGCCGGACCTCCGTCCCCTAAAGGGCCAAAACGATCTCCAGTTCCTGCCACGGTGGTAATCATGCCCTTCTCATCCACCTTCCTAATCCGGTGATTGAGCGTATCTGCAATATAGAGGTTGCCCGATCCATCTACGATAACACCCCTGGGGAAATTCAAGCTCGCACCCGTAGCCGGACCGCCATCGCCGGAAAACCCATTCGTTCCATTTCCTGCCACGGTGGTAATCATGCCCCTCCGATCCACTTTCCGGATCCGGTGATTGTTCGTATCCGCAATATAGAGGTTGCCCGATCCATCCAGGAACACGTCACGAGGTGTGCGCAAGCCTGCCTGAGTCGCCGGACCGCCATCGCCGGAAAAATCAGCTATTCCAATTCCCACAATGGTAGTGATAATGCCCTTCTCATCCACCTTCCGGATCCGGTGATTGTTCGTATCCGCAATATAGATATTACCCGCACCATCCACGAACATATCGTTGGACGTGCGCAAGCCCGCCCGGGTCGCCAGGTCTCCATCCCTGATATCTGGTGTTTGTTCACCTCCCGCCACCCTGGTGATGAAGCCTACCTCCACCTTTCGGATCAGGCCCACACCATTCCCCCAGAAGCTCGAATCTGAAAGATAGAGGCCGCCTGCATCATCTACGAACACACTGACAGGGTTCACAAACGCCAGAGTTGCCGGATGCCCATCTCCAAGAACCACGCGGGGCGCATCCCCGAAGAAACCACGGGTTCCGCCTCCCGCCACGGTGGTGATGGTACCCCTTTGATCCACCTTCCGAATCCGATTGTTGCCCGAATCCGCAATATAGAGGTTGCCCGTACCATCTCCGAACACATCCCGAGGGCTGTTCAAGTTCGCTCTGGTCGCCGGACCGTCATCCCCAAGTTCCACCAGGCCGCCACCTGCCACCGTCGAAATCGTCTGCCCGACACTCGCCTCACCCATCACCATCCACACCACCAGGCTCAGACCCCACAGCCTCCAGAGACCACACATCGCCATTCTCCAACAGAAACGGGGCAACCCTCACTATCCGAAGGATGCTCCACAGACTCAGGTCCTTTAAGGAATCCCATCCCGATTTCGGACCTTCAACGATGGCATGATAATGTCCCCAGCAGGCAAACGCAAGCAGGCAGTGGACCCGCATGCTCGTCAGCATGGCCAGCCGTGCCGGTTGCTGCGTGTCTGCCTGAGGCAATGAAGAAACCCCGGCGATGTAAGATACCGGGGCTTCTTTATCGTCTTCACTTTTCCTGCGTTAAACATCTATGCCTTCGTCAAATAAAGAGCGTTCTTCCTTTTCCTAACTTGATACCCTTTCCTTTCCCACAGGGTTTTCTGAGCCTTCGCTGCTGCTTCGGTCTTATACTCGCGCTTCTCACTCTTTGCCTTCTTCGCTTTGGCCATATCTCCCCCCTATGGCTTTGGTGGATGTGATGTCGAAAGACTTAAAAGCAAAATAAACAGCAATCATTTAAGGCGCAAGGTTTCTTTTTAATTTCCCTCGGCTATTCCCCCCGCGGACGGTATTTCGGTGTGAAGGCGCGACCGTGAAACAGCGGCATGAGAGAAGACGATACTTGATCCATTCGGCCAACCGGTTCTGTTTGACCAATTTCATAGTCGGAATGGACCATCCGCGAAAGCATGATGAGACGTTCTTTATCGCTTTGAATGGGGATGGTCCGGTGCATCAGTGGTCCGTCGGCAAACAGCAGAGTAGACCCGCGTCTCGCGACCACTTGATGGAACAATTCTGAATCCGGATGATCCGTTATGTACTTCTTGAGAACATCATAGGACAGATCAAGTCTGTGGCTCCCCGCAAAGATTCCGGTCCCACCGTCAGTGGGGCCCACGTCCGTCAAATAGACGATCATTCCGAGAATCTGCGTATGCAACCAGCCGTTTTTGCATACCGCCCGATCCTTATGCCGACTCACACCACCGTGCCATCCGAGCATGGGAAAGTTGGAACGCCGGTTGAAACGAACGCCAACCGAGAAGAATCGGAATGTCCCGCCAAGCAGCTCCGTCGCAATCCCCAGAACGCGCGGCTTGGTCAGGGCAGACAAGAAAATGGGGTTCAACCCGAGCACCTGTTCGATCTCAAGACGATCGAGGTATAGTTCCCCTGATTCGGTGGTTGTTCGTAGTCCCCGCCATATCGCACCCTCTTTGAATGGATGGTATTTGTTCGGAGGCGGTGGAATCTCGAACGTGCGATTTTCGGCTGCCTCAAGGATCTCGTTTTTCGCCTTCTTGGCGGCGGCTTCAATGGACTGAAGCTCCTGTTCGGTAAAAAGATCCTCCACAATTGTATAGCCGAATAACTCGAACCGCATTCTCTCCTCAAGCGTCAAGGCCGGAAAAGGATAGTCCGGTTCCGGCTGTTCAGAAGGAAGGTCTGAGAATGCAAACCCGGGTTTTACGGGAGCGATGTAAGGCTTTTCAAGCGTTTCTGTATTCATAGTGGCCTCCGGGGAGTCTCTGGTTGCTCCCTTGCATCCCCTCAATAAATGACCTTATCCTTGCTCAGGAGCATGTTTAGCGTACATTTTAGCACGGATTTGGTCGGAATTCTACTACTCCGGCACGATCGCAATGATGCGCAAAGGGCCGCCACTTCCACCCCGGATCTTCATCGGTAAGGCAATCACTGTCGCACCGGTTACCGGGAGCTGATCCAGGTTCGCCACGTTCTCGAACGCTGGGATGTTCTGCCCAAAGAGAATCTGGTGGCT
>JAPUJS010000228.1 GCA_027296045.1 bacterium
AAAGCAGCAAGTCGCCTGGTTCGGTATCCAGGGCGTCTCTGAGTTTGGTTTGCGCTGTTTCGGGGAAAAATTTGACAATGGAGGATTCCAGGCCAGCATCGGTGACCTTGATCCAGGCCAGGCCTTTGGCGCCAAATGTGCCGGCAAAAGCGCCCAGGTCATCGATCTGTTTGCGCGAAAATTTGGCGCACCCTTTTGCATTGATCCCGCGAACCTGGCCGCCGGATGTCAGGATGTTTTTGAAGACCTGAAACTCAGATGCCTCGGCGGCTTCGGCAATGTCGACAATTTCCAGGTCAAATCGCGTGTCAGGCCGGTCGGAGCCATAGCGGTCGATGGCCTCCTGATAGGTCATTTGAGGAATGGGGGTGGGGATTTCGACATCGATGATTTCCTTGAACAGGTGGACGGCCAGGCCTTCGGCCAGATCCATCACGTCTTTTTCGGTTACAAAGGACATTTCGATGTCGATTTGCGTAAATTCGGGCTGTCGGTCCCCCCGAAGGTCTTCGTCCCGGAAGCAACGCACGATTTGGAAATAGCGTTCGTAGCCGGCGATCATCAGGAGTTGTTTATAGGTTTGGGGCGATTGGGGCAGGGCATAGAACAAGCCCTGATTCACACGGGAGGGGACCAAATAGTCCCGGGCGCCTTCGGGGGTGCTTTTCATCAGGAATGGCGTTTCTATTTCTAGAAAGTCGTTGTTTATCAGATGTTTACGAGTTTCCTGGGCGGTTTGATGCCTGCGAATGATCGTTTCTTGCATATCCGGTCTTCGCAGATCCAGATAGCGATAGCGGAGGCGGAGTTCTTCGTTGACATCGATGCCTGCTTCGATGGCAAAAGGCGGGGTCTTGGCCTCGTTGAGTATTTTGAGATCGGAACATTCTACATCGATGGCACCGGTGGGCAATTTGGGGTTGGCCATGCCTTCGGGACGGGGTTCGACTTTGCCCTTGATGGCCAGGACGTATTCGTTTCGAATACTTTCGGCAATCTCGTGGGTGGAAGCCTCCAGGTCGGGGCGGAAAACGACCTGAGTGATCCCAAAACGATCTCGAAGGTCCACAAAGATCACGCCGCCGTGGTCGCGCCGTTTGGCCACCCAGCCCATCAGGCAAACTTCATGGCCCACGTTTTCAATTCGTAAATCGCCACAGTTGTGCGTGCGTTTCCAGTCGCCGAGCGACTCCGCCATGATGTTCATCTCCTTAAAGAATTGCTTATGTATTGGGTTTCAGATATGGGATGACCTGATCCAGGCGTATTTCCGTCTGTTCACCCGTTTCCATATTGCGACACGCAATCTGGCCCTTTTCCAGTTCTCTGTCGCCCAGAATCAGTGTGAAGGGCGTGCCCGATGTGTTGGCCTGGCGCATCTGCGCCTTCATGCTGCGTTTGCCATAAATATTGGCCACCCGGATGCCCGCATCCCGGAGAGAACGAAGCAAGAGCGGGCGATATTCTCGAGCGGCGTCTCCCAGGGTAATCAGGAAAGCCCCCGGAGGGGGAGGTTGGTCTACTTCGATTTCCTGTTCTTGCATGGTCAAAATGACCCGGTCAAGGCCAAGGCCAAAGCCGATACCCGGCGCATTTCTGCCACCAAGGCTTTCGGCCAAGCCGTCATACCGGCCGCCGCCACCCAATGCATTTTGCGCACCGATGCCTTCGGTCCAGAATTCGAAGACGGTTTTGGTATAATAGTCTAGCCCTCTGACCAGCGTTGGGTTGAGCGTAAACGGGACTTTATAGGCCTGAAGGGCTGATTGAAGGGTGTCAAAATGGGTGCGGCATTCTTCGCACAATGAGTCTGTGATCTTGGGCGCCTGGGCGATAAGCTCCTGACAGCTTTCCACTTTGCAGTCGAAGAGGCGTAAGGGATTGGTCACGAGTCTCCGCTTGCAATCGCCGCAGAGTTCGTCCTTGTGGTTCTGGTAATATTCTATAAGCTTTTTCAGAAAAATTGGGCGACACTTCGGGCATCCTATGTTATTGAGCTGCAAATAAATACGGGATAATCCTAAGGTTTTATAGAAATCGGATGCCAGGGTGATGATTTCTGCATCGAGTAAGGGATCGGTCTCGCCGATCGCCTCTACTCCGAATTGTTTGTGTTCGCGGTAACGTCCTGCTTGAGGTCGATCATACCGAAAGATGGAGGCAAGGTAAAAGAGTTTGACCGGTTGGGGAAGACCTTGCATCCCATTTTGTAAATACGCCCGCATCACAGGGGCTGTGCCTTCCGAGCGCAGGGTGATTGAATTGTCGCCCTTGTCCTGGAAGGTATACATTTCTTTTTCGACAATGTCCGTGCCTTCTCCAACGCCTCGGATAAACAGACCGGTGTTTTCGAAGGTGGGGGTGTCGATTTTTTGGAATCCGTAGCGCGTGGAAATGCACCGGGCAGCATTTTCGACCCGATCCCAATACGGGCGATCGTCGGGCAGGAGGTCTCGGGTGCCGCGGGGGGCTCGGTAGAGCGGTGGCATGGCGAATTTATTTCCTGAAAAACCCGATGAGGATTTGCCTAAAGGCCTGATTTGACAAGTAGATCGGCAAAAATACACATAAGCGAATCGGTTGTCAAGGTCAACGTTCCAGGCGAAAGGCATTTTCGATGTGGTGGACAAGCGGGGGGGTCTGGTTGAGGTGGATGGCAACGACGTCAAAGCGAAGGGTCTGGTTTGGGGAAGGGTGAGCGTGTAGATAGGCCTGTGCAATGCGGCCGATCTGGCGTTGTTTTGCGGGAGGGACCCAGGATTCGGGATTTCCAAAACGGGATGTGGCCGCTGTTTTGACCTCTACAAAGGCCAGAATATTGCCTTTCCGGGCAATCAGGTCGATTTCACCGCCTGCCGCCCGAAAGCCTTGTTCGAGGATCTGATAGCCTTTTTTGGTGAATTCCTGTGCGGCGATCCGTTCGCCTTTCGGTCCTGTTTGATTGAATGCAATGAGTCGTTTTTTATATCGTTTACGAAGATCTTCGACCTCATCTATGGGCAAGTCATCCCGGGCGCTGGCGATGGCCTGGCCGATGGCTTCGAGTTGTTCCTCCGACCGGGCTTCGCCAATGCCCTGTGCGAAGAGGCGGTAGTCGTCCGAGCGGTCCTGCACCCATTCGGACACGGGGCTGAAGGATTTCCTGTGGATGGAACAGGGGCCGTGCTGTTTGAGTGCCCGGAGGTGGTCTGCGCTGCCGTAGCCTTTGTGTTGGGCAAATCCGTAAACCGGGAATTGGCGGTCGTATTCCAGCATTTGCCGGTCCCGGGTGACCTTGGCGATAACCGAGGCCGCTGCGATAGAAAGTGAGGAAGCATCTCCGCCAATAATGGCCAGTTCGGGATAGGCGCTTTCGGGCAGGCTATTGCCGTCTACAAGGACACGGTTGGGGGCAACCGACAGGTCTTTGAGGGCACGGCGCATGGCGTGGTGTGTGGCCTGAAGGATGTTCCAGCGGTCGATCTCTTCCGGTGTGGCCTGGCCCACTGCAATGGCAATGGCGACCTGATGGATCTGGTCAAAGAGGGCTTCGCGACGCTCCGGGGTCAGGGCTTTCGAGTCATTGAGGCCCAGAATGAGGGTTTCGGGGGGGAGGATTACTGCGGCGGCAACAACGGGACCGGCCAGAGGCCCACGCCCGGCTTCATCTACCCCGGCCAGGTGAATGATGCCTTTTTTCCAGAGGGTTCTCTCCAATTTGAGCATGGCTTCGAGGCGGGCTTGTTCGGCTGCCTCTGCTTTGCGCCTTTTGCGCTCTCGAAGGGCCAGGTTACGAACCCCCGCTCGGGTGTCGGCTTCCAGGGCATGGAGCAGGGCCTCGTCGATGGCGTCGAGATGGGACAGTTGGTCTCGAATCTGGGAGACAGTCAATTCGGGGAGTCTGGTGGCATCCATAGGGTTGACCCTGACGCTGGAGACGGATTTGAATGGACCCTGGGCCGGTAATGTAGGGTTGTTGTTGTGGGGCGTCAAGCGATTTAGTTGGAATATAGTATTAGTTGTGTTTGTATTTTGTATAAGAATTATAGTTTTTATGTTCATTTGATTTTTCGGCTATATGTGTGTATCTTAATTATAAGTTCATCTTGTATTTTTGGATTTTTTATATAAACCTGGTTGCACGATATGGATCACGAAACAAAAGATAATATCTATCAAATTCTGGCCTACGCACGGCCCTATATTCCGCGCCTCATAGTGGGTGTTTTTCTGACCTTCCTGGTCACGATGGTCCAGATGAGCCCTCCCTTGATCGCCAAGTATATTATTGACGAGATCATCATTGGCGGGCGTTGGGATATGCTGAAAGTGGTCCTGGCCATTTCCATTATCATTCCCTTAGTTGCCTCCGTGCTGCGGGTGCTCAACGGCTATGTGGTGACCTATGTGGGCCACCGTTACCTCCTGGATCTGCGAAAAATCATGTTTGAGCGCATGTTGAAGCTTCCCATGCGGTTTTACGATGAAATGGGCACAGGAAAGATCATTAATCGGTTGATGTCGGATGTGAGCTCGGTGCGGCAACTGATTACCAGGCGGGTGCTGGATATATTGACGGACATTATTTCATTTGTACTGGCTGTCGGTATCTGCTTTAGCCTGCATTGGAAATTGGCCTTGGTATTGGTTTTCCTGATGCCTCTTTACGTGTTGAACTATTATGGATGGCGAGGCAGTCTACGAGAAACCCTGTGGGAGTGGAAACGGAAAATCGATCTGGTTTCTGTGGGACTTCAGGAGCGGTTAACCGGGGTGCAACTGGTCAAAGCCTATGGTCGGGAGCGAAGGGAACATAGGGCATTTACAAAGGAGACCCGGGACAGCCTGGATGCCGCGATGGATGCGGCCACCCTTCGGGCGGGATATTCGGCGGGTACGTGGGCGGTTTCTGGATTGCGAAATACCATTGTCTTTTGTCTGGGCTGTTATTTTGTGGTGACCGGGGAGTTGACCTACGGTGGGGTGATGGCTTTTCTCTCGTATGCGATGCGGATGTTTTCGCCCATCATTAATGTAACGGAGTTGATGATGCAATTTTCGACCGAGATTGCCGTTTCGGTCGAACGAATCGCAGAGGTCTTGAATTTCCCGATCGAGATTGCCGATTCCCCCGAAGCTGAGGACTTGCCTCCAATCAAAGGGCATGTGAAATTTGACGGAGTCTGCTTTTCGTATAAAGAGGGCGAACCGGTACTGAAGGATATCAACCTGGAAGTGCAGCCCGGCCAAATGGTGGCCCTGGTGGGACATACCGGGTGTGGCAAGACCACGATGATGAGCTTATTGATGCGGTTTTATGATGTGAAGGAAGGCACCATTTCCATTGATGGGCATGATATTCGGGACGTGACCCTGCGTTCTTTGCGCACCCAGATCGGGCAGGTGCTGCAGGATTCGGTGTTGTTTAACATGAGCATCAAAGAGAACCTGAAATATGGCAATCCCCATGTAACGGATCTGGATATTTTGCGGGCTGCCCGCATTGCCGAGATCCATGAGTTTGTGATGCGCACTCCCGAAGGGTATGATACGTTGATTGGGGATGAAGGGATCAAGCTGTCGGTGGGGGAAAAACAGCGAATGGCCATTGCCCGGGCGGTGTTAACCGACCCTGCGATTCTGGTTCTGGATGAAGCGACGGCTTCTCTGGATTCCCTGTCTGAGGCTTTGATTCAGAAGGCAATGGCCAATGTGATGCACGATCGAACCTCCTTTGTCATCGCCCATCGGTTGTCTACGATTGTAGAGGCAGACATGATTGTGGTGATGGATCATGGGGAGATTTTGGAGGTTGGGACGCACGAAGAATTGCTGAAGCTTCCCGACGGGAAATACCGCGGGTTCTATGAGTCACAGCACGGGGGGCAAGTGGCCGTTGATTATGCCGCAGATTAAGAGACGTTTAGAAGGTATCCTATGGGATTAATGGGACGATTTGTCAGAAATTATATTCGGCCGTTCTGGGCCCGAATGCTCCTGGTTATGGCCATGGCGGCAGTGACCTCGTCCTATACCCTGATCCTTGGCCTGGTGTCCAAAATCACCGTTGACAATGTGTTGCAGTTGAAGCCAGAAGTGGGACAGGTTCAGCAAAGCGGAGGGGGTGCATTCCGTTTTCCGGGGGAAGAACGCACCCGGCGGGATCCGATGAGTGTGATTCCAGGATTGGGACAGGAAAATGCGCCTACCCCGCCCAAGACCAAGACCGAAAAAATCCAATGGCTCTGGTTTATTTTCTTCAGTTATCTGTTGATCCGGTTTGTCTTTTCGGGCATCAACGGATATTATTCGTATTGCATGCAGTATGTCGGCCAGCGCATTGTCTATCGCATCCGGCTGGATTTGCACCAGAAGATCCAGGAACTGCAGATGACCTTTTTCGACCGGCAGCAGACCGGGCAAATTATGTCCCGTGTGATGGACGATGTGCAGTTGCTGCAAAGCGAGGTCACGACCACGTTTGTCGAAACGATTCGGCATGTGATTCGGGTGGTTGTTGGCATTGTCGTTTTGCTGGTGCTCAATGTGAAGCTCGGGCTGCTGGCCTGCCTGACTTTGCCGTTTTATGTGGTGGCCTATAAGCTTTTCCAAAAGCCAATTTCCGAAGCGTTCTCCCGGTATCGGGAAATCTATGCGGTCACGTATGGATCTCTAGAAGAAAAGATTCGGGGCATTCGGTTGCTGCTGTCTTTTGCCCGGGAACGGCGGGAGTTTCGGCTGTTTTTTGGCAACCTGGCTTCTCTGTTTCGGCTGGCAATGCGCAGCATGATGCTGCGATATGGGATGAGTGCATCGTGTTCGACGGTGAGTGCGGTTGGGACGGCAGTCTTGTTTTATCTGGGTGCCCTGGAGGTTCGCGCCGGTACGATGTCTGTGGGGGATCTGATCTTTTTCAATATGTCGTTGACTTATCTGTTTGAGCCTCTGGTTTCCCTGGCCAATGTGAATGCGACTATTCAGCAGATGATGGTGGTGATTTCGAGGGTATTTGAGGTGTTGGATGAAGAGATTTTGATCAAGGATCGACCGGATGCGGTTGCGCTGGATCAGATCCGGGGGCGCGTGGTGTTCCGGAATGTCTCCTTCCGATATCACGAGGCCGGGGATTATGTGCTCAAGGGACTAAGTTTTCAGGTTCGACCGGGGACTTCCGTGGCCGTGGTGGGGCCTTCGGGATCCGGCAAAAGTACCCTGGTCAATTTGCTGATGCGGCTCTATGAGCCGTCGGAAGGGACAATTTTGCTGGATGATTATGACCTTAGAGATATCAAAATATCCTCCTTGCGAAAACATATCAGTATGGTACCTCAGGAGCCCGTGCTGTTTTCCGGGACCATGGCCGACAACATCACCTACGGTCGGTCTAACGCCACTCCCGAGGAGATTATGCAAGCGGCCAAGAGGGCAGAACTGCATGACTTTTTGATGACCCTGCCGGAAAAGTATGAGGCTCGTGTGGAAGAACGCGGGTCGAATCTGTCGGGGGGGCAGAAACAGCGCCTGGCTTTTTCGATGGCTTTGTTGTCCGATCCCAGTATTCTGATTT
>JAPUJS010000229.1 GCA_027296045.1 bacterium
TGCTGTTCGCGTGGATGCTCCGCGCAATCAGTTCCTTACCCGTCCCGCTTTTCCCCGTAATCAACACATTCGCCTGTGTGTTGGCGATCTTCCGAACCAGATCAAAGACGCGGGCCATAGCCGGACTGCGGCCGATGATATTGTCAAACCGGAACCGCTCTTCCAACTGCTGCTTCAGCGCCTCATTCTCCACCTCCAGCCGCTGCTGATTTAAGGCCCGCTCCACCACAATTCGAAATTCATCCGGCTTGATCGGTTTCTGAATAAAATCAAAAGCCCCTTCTTTCATCGCCATCACAGCATCCTCGACCGTCCCGAAACCCGTAAACACAATCACCGTTGTCCCGGGACGACGCTCTTTGATGCCCCGGAGCACCTCCATGCCGTCCATGCCCGGCATCTTCAAATCGGTAATCACCAGATCGTGGTCCTCGTTTTCAAATCGTTCGAGACCGTCTTCTCCCCTTTCTGCAACCGAAACTGTATTCCCCATCCGCTCCAGAAGTTTCTTGCAGCTACTGAGCATATCCAGCTCGTCGTCGATCACCAAAATCTTCGTCTGGCTCATACCTGATCCTTTCCGTCCACCGGGAGATAAATCTGAAATTCCGCCCCATCCCCCCACTTACTCTGCACCTCAATACGACCACCGTGCTCCTCAACAATCCCATAACTGATGGAAAGCCCCAGTCCTGTCCCTTTACCAACCTCTTTTGTCGTAAAGAAAGGATCAAACAGCCGACCCACATCCTCTTCCCGAATCCCCTCCCCCGTATCTTTCACGCTGACCACCACCCAGTGTTTCTCATCCTGCTCAAGCGCCGTTTCCACATGAAGCTCCCCACCCTCCGGCATAGCATCCATCGCATTGTTGAAAAGGTTCAGCAACACCTGCTCAATCCGTGTGGTATCCAGATGCACCAGGGGCAGGTCTTCAGCCAGTTCGGAGTGATAGACAACCCCCTTGCTGCGCAGCACATTTTCAACCAGCCCCACAGCATTTTGGACCGTCCTGTTGATATCTGACAGTTGGTCCGAAAATGGCGTTTGGCGAGAAAACGCCAGTAACCCGGACGTGATCTGGGCGATCTTGTCCGATTGTCGCTGGATCACTTCAATATCGTCGATCAAATCCTCTGGAAGCCCCAGCGCCCTGGCATCCTCCATCAGACTCGCAATCCGCATCACGATAATCCCGGTGGGATTGTTCACTTCATGCGCAATGCCACCAACCAATTCGCCCAAAGCCGCCAGTTTCGAGGACTGAATCAACTGTTCTTCCAGTCGCTTGCGGTCTGTAATATCCCGTACAATCCCCGCAAACCTCCGGTGTTCCCCGAGGTGGAATTCGCTGACTGCCAGATCCAGTGGAAAAGTCGTACCGTCTTTACGTCTGCCAGTCACTTCGCGGCCAAGGCCAATGATCTTGGCCTGCCCCGTGCGACTATAGTTGGCAATATAGCCGTCGTGCTCACTATGGTACGGTTCGGGCATCAACAACCGAACATTCTGTCCAATCACTTCTTCGGGCCGATAGCCGAAAATTTCTTCTGCTGCCGGGTTGAATGATTCTACAATTCCCTGTTCATCTATGGTGATCATTCCATCAACAGTTGTATCCAGAATGGCCCGCATCCTGGCCTCCGTCTCTCTGCGTTCTGTAATATCGGTAATAAACCCTTCCAATCCCAGAAAATCTCCCTCTTGTGAGAACACTCCGCACCCCTGCTCCCACACCCATTTTTCCTCCCCATCTGCAGTCGTAATACGGTAGGTCATTTGGAAGGATCGTTTGTTTTGCAGGGCAATATCGACCGTCTCGCGGACACGTTTTTGATCGTCTGCATAAATCAGGCGCTCAAAAGAAGACTTCTGATTCCCAATCAGTTCGGAAGGCTGATAACCGGTCAGATTCAGACACCCCTCGCTGACGAATTCCATGGTCCAGTTTTCATCCTTTCGACAACGATAGGCCATGCCGGGCAGATTCCCCATCAGGGTCGAGAGAGACCGCCGGCTTTCTTCCAGTTCCGCTTCAACCCGCTTCCGCTCTTCATTGCTTCCTGACGATTGTGTGCCCATTTCATTCCCACTTTTTGAAAATCTCGGTAGAATATGGGTCTGTTGTGGTAAAAAATCTCAGGTTTCAGGAGCTTTTCAGTCGTACAGCACCACAATCAGACGCTTTGGACCGTGCACGCCGATGGTCAGCGTAAACTCGATATCGGCCGTCTTGCTGGGGCCGCTGATCAGCGTTACATTGGCGGGCATCTTCCCGGATCGCGCAGCCGTCCAGGTAAAAATATCCGGCACAAGGCACGAGGTCGAAACCAGAGCCACGTGTATCGGCGGCAATAACGTGGACAGGCGACTTTTTCCGGGTCCACTCTCAACCACAATACTACCCGTTTCCGCCAGGGCCGCCTCTGCCCCGCTCAGACCCACATCTGCCCGTGCACAAAACGAGCGCAAATCGCCTTCCGTGTGCCCCACAATATGCCATTCACACTTAGGCCAGCGCCGGGTAAAATCTTCGGCCTGCCATTCATTGTTGGCCACCACCGCCTGTGCGCCCACTTCCTCTAAGATATCGCCCACCTCCTGCCAGGCCCGGTCCAGACTTTCCGCCCGGCGCACCTCTCCCTTCACCGCCGTCAGGGAATCGGTAAATCGCACGGCCAGATCTTCAAACGCGCGCTTGGACTGCCACACAGGAGGCAACTCTGCCTCTCGCGCCAGGTTTCGCAGCCGACCCAAAATCTCCTCTCGTCCGCTCATTGCTTCTGCTCCAGTTCGCCGGATTGCCACATCTTTCGAAAAGAACGCTTCGCCAGGTGAGGCAGTTGGCGTCCGGCGGCGGGGTTCAGCCAATCGGGCAAGTTTAAAACGCCCTTCCGAACAAACGCGCGTTGTGCCACCCGCATCACCCCTGTCACAAAACGCATCCACTTCTCGTGCTTCAAAACAAAGGCCGCCCCCTCTTCGGCCTTGCGTTCCCACCATGGCAATACCCCCACTTCATCCTTCCGAAGTTCCAGCAACATACGCGGCAAATCGATGCGCACCGGACACACATCCCGACACGCCCCGCACAGGGAACTGGCGTGGGGCAACGCGCTATAGCTTTCCATACCGAACAGCAGAGGGGATACCACCGCCCCGATCGGGCCGCAATAGGGACTGCCATAGGCGTGTCCCCCTGCCTCACGGTAAACCGGACACACATTGAGACAGGCCCCACAGCGAATACACTGCAAAACCTCTTCATAGACCGTGCCCACCTGCAAACTGCGCCCATTGTCCAGCAACACAATATGCACCTCTTCCGGCCCGTCGGCATCCTCTGCACGGGCAGGCCCCGTGATCACACTGGTATAAATAGAAAGCGGCTGCCCCGCAGCACTTCGTGCCAGCAGAGACAGCCACACAGCCGCTTCGTCCCAGGTAGACGTCACCTTTTCAATGCCGATCACAGCAACATGTACCGGCGGAGCAGACGTGACCAGACGGCCGTTGCCCTCGTTTGTCACCAGCACCACACTGCCCGTTTCGGCCACCATAATATTGCCACCCGAAATCCCGATTCCGGCTTCCAAAAACCGCTCTCGCAAAATACGCCGTGCCTCTGCCGTAAGCGCCGGAATATCATCTTCGGGTAAGGGCCGCCCCGCTTGCTCGCTGAACAATTCTGCCACCTGGCGTGTGGTCTTGTGAATAGCAGGCGCGATAATATGGGACGGCATCTCCTGAGCCAGCTGCAAAATCCATTCCCCCAGATCGGTCTCCACCGCTTCCACACCGGCTTCTGCGAGGGCCTCGTTTAAGTGAATCTCTTCGGTGGCCATCGACTTGCTCTTTGTGGCCACACTCGCACCCTGCTCCCGTGCCAGTTCGATCACGATCTGGCACGCCTCGGCACCATCTCGCGCCCAGTACACATGTGCGCCTGCTGCAATCGCGTTTTGCTCAAACGTCTCCAGATGATGCGCCAGTTGGGCCAGGGTAGCCGAACGAATCGCTTTAAAATGATCGCGCAAATCCTCAAATTGAGGTACCTCGGCAACAGCCTGATCGCGCATTTTGCGAAAATTATCCGTCCCCCGGTCCAGGGCCTCTTGCAACCGTACATCCTCAATCGCAATTACAGCCCGTTCACGAAATTGAGAAAAGGTCGCCGTCATTGCGTCATTTCCTCCAGCACCGTCGCCAGATGTTCCACACGCACGGAACAGCCCTTTGCAAGCCCTCGCATCTGCATCAAACAGCCCGGATCGGACGTGACCAGCACATCCGCCTGGGTGTCGACCGCCTGACGGATCTTTTCGCTTGTCATCGCATTGGACACCTCCGGCATACGCATTGAAAACAGCCCGCCAAACCCGCAGCACCGATCCGACTCGGACATTTCATCCAGAAGACATCCCACCTTTTCCAGCAATTGGCGCGGTTCTTTTTGCACACCTAACAAACGACACATATGGCAGGAATCGTGATAGGTCACCCGGGGGGCCTCAGCGTTCACAGCCGGTGCCCACCCGGCTTCCCGGACCAGAAACTCGCTCAATTCACAGGTCTTGTCAGCCAGCTCCCGGGCACGACGGTGCCACTCGGGCCATGGTTCCAGCAAATGAGGATACTCCACTCGAATCATGGTCGCACAAGAGCCACTCGGCACCACCACCGCCTCGTAGTCCTCAAAGATTTCCACTGTGCGTTTGGCCAGATCCATGGCTTCCTGTCGAAATCCACTGTTAAAAAAAGGTTGTCCGCAACACGTCTGTGCGCCCGGGAAATCCACCTCGTATCCTGCCCGTCGCAACACCTGTACGGCGGCAACCCCGATCTCTGGATACACCTGGTCTACCAGACACGTCACACATAAGGCCACCCGTTTCGATTGTGCCATCATCCACGCCTCTCCTTAAAAATGCCATCCTGTCACCCGGTTTTACATCACTTCCACCAAAACCTCTGCCACATCCTTCACCTCCATGGGCGTTCCAGCCTGCGTGTTTGCATCATTCAGCATACGCGCACAAAACGGACAGCCCACAGCCAGAACATCAGCGCCTGTGGCTCTGGCCTCGGCGAAGCGATTGGCATTGACCGCCTGGTCGCCTTTCTCCTCCTCCTTCCACATCTGGGCACCCCCTCCGCCACAGCAGAACGAGTTATTTTTATGGCGGTCCATCTCCTGCAACACAAGTCCGGTTTGAGCCAACGCTTCTCGGGGGGCATCGTATTCCCCACTGTGGCGACCCAGATAGCAGGGATCGTGAAAAGTCACTTCCTTCTCCAGGTTTCCCTTCAAAATGATCTTACCATTTGCGATCAACTCGCTAATCAGCTGTGTGTGGTGCAACACCTTATAATCCCCACCCAGATCCGGATACTCGCTACCCAGCGTATGTTTGCAGTGGGGACAACCCGTGACCACTTTCTTCTGATCCACCCCGGCCGCATTCAACGTTTCAATATTAGCCCGGGCCATTTCAAAAAACAGATATTCATTCCCGGACCTGCGCGCCAGATCGCCCGTACAGGCCTCGTTGTTGCCCAGCACCGCAAAATTGACCCCGGCCTTATGGAGCACGGTTGCAATAGCACGAGCCACCTTCTGAGCCCCCGGATCAAATGCCCCGGCACAGCCCACCCAGTAAAGCACCTCAAAATCCGGATTCTGTTCCACCGTCAACACCTCAAAATCCAGCGACGTTGCCCAGCCTAAACGGTCATCTGCCATTTGCCAGGGATTGGCCTGGCGCTCTAGACCCGTAAAAGCGCCTCTGAGTTCCGACGGAAAGCGGCTGTTCATAAGCACCTGGTTCTGGCGGATGTCCAAAATATCGAACATCGGCTCATTGCCCACAGGACACACCTCCACACAGGCCCCACAACTCAAACAGGCCCAGACGGCTTCTTCGCTGATGGCATATTCCAGCAGGACCAAACGATCTTCCTCGCCCTCTGCCAGCGCTTTCATATTCTCCTTGAGATAGGCCCGTTTATTCACCTCCAGGGCCGCAGGAGACAAAGATTTGCCAGTCACATAGGCCGGGCAGACATCCTGACAGCGGTTGCACATAATACAGCTAAATGCATCCACAATCTGAGTCTGGCTCAGGTCGGTCAGGCGGGCGCTTCCAAACTGTTCGATACTATCATCCTCAAAATCCACCGCATCCAGAGCCCCCAATGCCCTGCGCCGGGGACGGGTCATCCAGTTCACCGGTCCCATAAAAAGGTGGGCGTGCTTGCTAGAGGGAAAATAAGGAATAAAAAGAAGAATCAGACCCAGCGACACCCACCAGCTCACGTGCCGTCCAACTGTGAGAAACGCCTCCGACTGTCCTTCCCACAACACCGCAAGCCCACCGGCAAAAGGTTGCCAGACATCGCCTCCTTCCATTGCAACTAAAAAAGAGGCCCCCAGAAGGCGAAATCCAACGTGACCCAGAATAAAAGAACCCACCAGAAGCGAATCCCTGGAAATTCCGGACAACGCCTCTGGATGCAACAGAACATTTTCGCGGTAGCTCAGTGAGGATTCTCTAAACACAAAACGTCGAACCAGAAAAAAACCGACCCCCACCAGCACGGCAAAACTCAAAAGATCGGCCAGCAAGCGGAAGACATCTCCCGGAACAGAGTTTTCCAAAAAACGGAAGCCAGGGGAATAGCCCGCAAGCACATCCACAAGATTGACCAGCCCGTAGTAAATGAATCCCCAGGTGATAAAAAAATGGAAGCAAAAAGCCGCAGGGCGTTGCCGTATCATACCTCCCTGGCTCACCAGTGCGCCCAGACCGGTTCGCAGACGAAGGGGCAACAGATCCCAATGGAGCTTCCCCCGACCGCGCAACACAATGCGTATCATCCGACCAAACGTCACCCAGGATGCACCCAGTGAAGCCAGGACAGCAACTGCAAACAGTATCTTTTCAACAGAAGTCAACATCTTCTTAATCGTCCTGTATTATTCCGATCTTGCCAACCGCGCCCGGAACACCTCTGTCAGCGCCGGCACATATTCAAACAAATTCCCCACAATACCGTAATGGGCATATTGAAAAATCGGCGCTTCGGCATCCTGATTGATGGCCACAATCAGACCGGAAGTCTTCATCCCGGCCAGATGCTGAATAGCGCCGGAGATCCCGCAGGCAATATATAAATCCGGCTGAACCGTCTGACCGGTCTGGCCCACCTGGTGGGCATAGGGAATCCAGCCGGCATCCACAGCGGCCCGGCTGGCCCCCATCGCACCGCCCAGGGCATCGGCCAGCGCCTTAATGGGAGCAAAACCTTCTGGCCCGCCAACACCCCGGCCGCCGGACACAACGATCTTTGCATCGCTCAGACTCACCTCGGATTCTGCGATCTCAACCCCCTCAATCTGCGTGGGAATATTGTCTTCGGCCATCACAGCCTCCACATCGACCCGTTCCCCGCTTCGGCCAGGATCCATCTCCGGAACGGGAAACGCCCGACGTCGAACCGTCACCACATTCGGTCGAGCATCGCCAAAGCATACCCGGGCGAACACATTGCCAATCAGGGCCGGACGCGTGGCGAATAGAGCCCCCTTTTCAACGGCCAGATCCGTACAATCCGGTGCCAATCCCACCCCCAGCTTGGCCGCCACATAGGCGGACAACTCCAGCCCCGAATGGCTGGCCCCCATCACCAGGGCCGCCGGTTCGTTTGCCCGCGCCAGTTCGACAATGACCGCAGCATAAGGCTCCAGGCGAAACCCGTAAAGCGTGGCATCGTCGGCCACAAAAACGCGATCTGCCCCATATTGAATCGCCTGCTCGGCCAGAGCGTCTACCTGCTCACCCAGAACAAGCCCCACAAGCTGTCCGCCCAAACCCTCGGCCACACGACGACCCGCCCCCAGCGCCTCCCAGGCAATCGGGTCGATCTGACCCCGCGTCTGATCCATCCAAACAAACACATCGTTCGACAAGAGGAACTCTCCTTGTGTGCTCTGTGCTAATTAGATCACCTGTTCCGAAATCAGCTTATCAGCCAGAACTTCAGCAGCTTCAGCAGGCGAACCTTCAATCCATTCGACCCGGGCTTCGCGAGCAGGCGGCAAATATACATCGGGCCACATCACCTGAGAACCGGCCCGGCCCACCTGATCGGCCTCCAAACCCAGATCGGCGATACTCCAGACCGGGATAGTTGCGCCCGCTGCCCGACGAATCCCGATAAAACTGGGGTAACGCGGTTCTCCGATCTCTTTCACCACGCTGATCACGGCCGGCAACCTGCAACGAACCGTCTCCCGGCTTCCCTCCAGAAGCCGCACCGCCGTAAGACTTCGGGCCTCCGGATCCACCGCTTTCAGCTCTGCCACATACGAAAGCTGAGGCCGATCCATCAGCGCGGCAATCTGAATAGATGTGGCAGCCGTATTCCCGTCGATAGCAGATCGTCCGGCTACAAGAAGATCAAAATCGCCCACCTTGCGAATGGCTGCAGTCAGCACCCGGGCCGTGGTCAAACAATCGCTGTCTTCCAGCGCCGGGTCCGAAATCAAAACGGCCTCATCGGCCCCCATTGCCAGACCCGTTTTGAGCGCTTCGGTAGCTTCAGCCCTGCCCATGCACAACAGGGTCACCTTGCCGCTGTGTGCTTCTTTCACCTGAATCGCCATTTCAAGCGCATACTCGTCCCAGGGATTGACAATGCGAGGACCGCCGTCTGCCATCAGTTGCAACCCGTCCATACGGCCTGAAAGCTGGGCCGTATCTGCAACTTGCTTAATCAGAGCAATGATATTCACGCGGGTTCCTTATTTTAGGAATTTAGGCCTCCGCCTGCCAGTATTCCCGATCATAAGCCGGCAATTCACACCGCAGGGGCCTGTCTTCGCGCACACCCAATATATAGGCTGCTTGCATCAACTGATGAATCTGAGACGTGCCCTCATAAATCAGAGCCCCTTTGCTATTGCGAAGATGCCGCTCAACATTGTATTCGTCGGAAAAGCCATACGCCCCGTGAATCTGCACGGCGTCGTTGGCCGTTTTATTGGCCTCTTCCGTACAATACCATTTGGCCATACTCACTTCACGTGTGTGACGAATGCCCCTATTTTTCATCCACCCCACCTTGTGTGTCAGCAGCGTACCCAGATCAATGCGCTGTTGCATCAGTGCAATCATCTGCTGCACCAGTTGATAATCCGCAATAGGCTTGCCAAACGTCTTGCGATCGCGGGCATAGCGCACCGATTCTTCCAGACAGGATTTCATCATCCCGATAGCCCCGGCAGCCACTGTATAGCGGCCATTGTCCAGCGCACTCATCGCAATCTTAAATCCCTCGCCCTCTTCGCCCAGGCGGTGGCTCTCGGGCACCGGCACATGGTCCATATTGATCCAGCCGGTATTGCTGGCCCGAGCACCCATTTTACCTTCAATGGTTCCCGTGGTCAACCCCGTCCAGCCTCGCTCCAGAATAAAAGCCGTGATGCCGCGCACCCCCAGATCGGCACCTGTTTTGGCAAACACCAGAAAACGGTCGGCCACATCCGCCAGGGTAATCCACATCTTTTCGCCCGTCAAAATATACTGGTCGCCTTCTTTGCGGGCCCGACTGGTCATTGCGCCCACATCGGAGCCGGCCCCCGGTTCTGTCAGGCCAAAACAGGCCGACAGTTCACCTGTAGCCAGGGGCGGCAAAAACAACTGTTTTTGCTCCTCGGTACCCCACTGAAAAATAGGCAAACTGTGCAGTGCCAGGTGAACAGCAATCGTTTCCCTCACAGAAGTATCGGCCCATTCCAACCCCTCGGAAACAATGCCTAAGGAAATATAATCCATACCTGCCCCGCCATACCGCACAGGCAAGCAGACTCCCATCAACCCCTGAGCCCCCATTTTGGCTAAGAGATCCGGTGGCATAGTATGATTCCGGTCGTGCTCTTTGATAATGGGCATGATCTCCTTACGGGCAAAATCGTATACCATTTGCTCGATCATTTTGTGTTCTTCATTGAGTGCAAAGTCCATACGCGATCTCTTGATGATAGGTTCAAAAATAACTACCCGAATCACAATGCCAAATTCGGCGTGACCGGCCGGTGTTTCAGGGTTATACGATAGCAAAAGACAAGCGAGGGCGAAATAGAAAAATTTCCTAACCCACCCTTTCCTGAAATTTGGTTTGAGTCCGGCCCTCGGCATTCTTATGCAAACATTTAACGGCTCCCCATCGGGAGCCGTTTGTGCTTAAACAAGCTGTTCTCCATCCAAAGCGTCTGATATGAGAATAGAAACGCATTCTCAGTGCCGTCTCCATCATTTTTGTTGACGTGATGAGTTCCTACCGATATACATCTCTCCGGTGCCCAACTTCTACGATCAGCACCACCAGAACGTCGTCACGTACCTCGTAGAGTACCCGGTATTGCCCCACTCGGATGCGGTATATGTTTTGCCCACCCCGCAGTTTGATCGCCCCTCTCGGACGGGGATCTTCTGCCAAAGCTTCCAGTCGGGGCTCGATCCTGGCCCTCATCTGGTCTGGCAGTGCGGCAAGCTGGCGGCGGGCTTTGTGTTCGATCTGAACTGTATAGGACACCGGCTAAAGTCCTAGACCCTTTTTAATCTTGCTCAAGGGCACCGGCTTTTCTCCAGTCCGCTCCGCTTCAGCCCGAGCTTCGTGGATGGATTGCAGGTCCAGCACATCCTCTACGAACTGGAAGATTTCGGGTTCTGGCAGTCCCGCCTCTTTGGCCAGACTGACAGCTCGGTCAAAAGCAGCCGAAAGTGCCTTTTGCTGATCCTCTGGCAACGCCTCAAAAGTCGGACACGACGGCGGTGCATCTGCTTGAAGCTTTTCTACCATCTCGATTTCCTTTTCCAATCCATCCCCTGAAAAAGATCACATACGATTCAAAGACAGCCATCCCCAAAGACATCGTCATCAACCGGATTGGATTGCCAGCCTTTGAATTTTTTGTTGGCAATTACCACATCATATCTACCTGTCTTCTTGCCATCAAGCACACCCCGATTAATAATATCGACTAGCATTCCGTGAACAGAATTTCTCCTGGACAGCCGTTGTAGTATCGATCAGATTCATATGATAAAATCCCCCTTTCTCCTGCTAATATAGCCTTGTTTCGACACAAGTCAAGAGAGGGTGCAGTATGAAAAAATTCATATCTGTCTAGGTTTTTTACTTTTTGGATTCCAATGGCGACCTGTACAGAACCAAAGCGGCCTTTCTTTTTAGGGAGGAAGTGAACGCCCTTTTGGACGCCTGCGCCGACCGCATCAAGCCTCTGGTGACGCTGGCCGTTTATACGGGGATGCGGTTTGGAGATCTGACGGGCCTTGAATGGCGGGATGTGGACATAACATAAGGTATGAAATCTGGCCCGTGCGATTTCTTGTTGACATCAACTCATAATAAACATTAGTTAACCTTGTATACCCACCCCTTTTCGGCACTGGACAAGACCGATGGCAAAACGGGCAGATACAGGCTAAGGTCA